>NZ_WWIC01000039.1:0-12177 GCF_009872555.1 Streptomyces sp. SID5643 | reverse complement strand
CGGGCCGGGGCAGGTGGCAGGCTCGGGGCCCGCGGCAGGGCCGGGCCGGCGCCAGGGCGTCCGCCCCGAGCGGGGCCGGGGCGACCTCTGGGCGGGGATGACCGTTCTCGAACCGGGGCGGATGCCCCCGAGCCCGAACCGATCTCGGCCCCGTGGCCCGGCACGGAGGGGACGACGGGGATGCCGCGACGGCGCAAGAGCGGCCACCCGAGCAAAACCGAACCGACCTCCGGACGCCCATGCCGGTTCCTCGACGCCCCAACACAGCCCCGGCCCAGGTCGAAACCGTCGGCCCGGGACGCAAAGGACGGCCCGAACGCCCCAACGGCGTAAAGCAGCCACCCGAGCAAGACCGAACCCACCTCCGGGCGCCCGTGCCGATGTCCTCGGAACAGCCCTACAGGGGCCAGCCCCGGGCTCCGCCGCCGCGTCGGAGCGCAGGGCGGGAGGAACGGCCGGGTCGTCGCGGCGGCGCCAGGGCGGACGTGCGCCCTGCGGCGGAGGCCGCTCCTCGCGTCGAGCCCCGCCGTCAGGGCTCCCGGGCCCGTTGGACCCGGAGCGCCCTCTTCACGTCGTCCGTCTGATCGACCAGTTGCCGCGCAGCGCGGGGGCCGGTGCTCGAACTCGGCGGTACGGGCCCCCGAGCCCGGGCCGGGGCGCGATCCCCGGCCTCTGGCGGGAAGGGCTGACGGCCCGGGCCCGTCGTCAGGCCTGCCGGGCTCCCTGGACCCGGAGTGCGCGCTTCAAGTCGTCCAGCTGGTCGACGAGTTTGCGGCGGAGGGCGGGCGTCGGGGTGCCGTCGTGCAGGCAGGTCTCGCCGAGGTGGAGGTTGTCCGCGTCGACGGCGTGTGCGGGGAAGGCCCAGCGGCCCGCCGCCTCCGCCATGGCGGGACCCCGGCGGTCGGCGAGGGCGACCGCGTCGGGGTAGTAGCGCGCGACGTACTCGCGTACCAGGTCGGCCTGTTCGGGCTGCCAGAAGCCGCGGGCGGTGGCGGTGAAGAGGTAGTTGGACAGGTCGTCGGAGCCGAACATGGCGTCCCAGGCGCGGGCCTTGGCCTCCGGGTCGGGCAGGGCGGCGCGGCAGCGGGCGGCGCCCTCCTGGCCGGTGGCGCTGGGGTCGCGTTCCAGTTCGGCGGCGATGGCGGACTCGTCGGTCGCGCCGAGGACGGCGAGCCGGGCGAGGACGCGCCAGCGCAGCTCGGGGTCGAGTTCCGGGCCGCCGGGGACGGTGCCGTCGGCGAGCCAGGCGGCGATGGTGTCCGGGTGGGCGGCCACGTCGATGCGGTGGCGCACGGCGATCAGGCGCAGGCCGGGGTTGTCGCCGTCCTCGGTGCGGCGGATGAGGTCGCGGCACAGTTCGGAGAGGGTGGCGAGGGCGGCGGGCCGCTCGCCGGGGGTGAGGTAGCGGTCGGCGATGTAGGTGGAGGCGAAGGCGAGGACGCCTTGGACGATGGCGAGGTCCGTCTCCAGCGGAAGGTGGGCGCGGGCGGTCTCCAGGTAGGCGCCGGGGGCGAGTTCGCCGTCGCGGACGGCGTCCCGCAGGGCGTTCCAGACGAGCGCGCGGGTGAGCGGCCGGGGCAGTCCGGACAGGTCCTTGAGGACGGTCTCGAAGGACTCGGGGTCGAAGCGGACCTTGGCGTAGGTGAGGTCGCCGTCGTTGAGGAGGAGCAGGGCGGGCCGCTTGCCGATGGGGTGGGGGTCGGTCTGCGGGAGGTCCAGGTGGAGGCTTTCGCGCAGGACGAGCTGCCCGCCGTCGTCGCCGAGGTCCCGGTCGTAGAGTCCGGCGGTGATGCGGTGCGGGCGGCTGCCGGCGCGGTCGACGGTGAGGGCGCAGGTGCCGTGCTCGCCGGGGGTGATCCGCGGGGTGAGGGTGTCGACGCCGGTGGTGCGCAGCCAGGCGTCGGCCCAGGCGTGCACGTCGCGGTCGGTGGCGCTAGCGAGGTTGTCGATGAAGTCGGCGAGGGTGGCGTTGGCGAACCTGTGCCGGGCGAAGTGGTTGTTGATGCCGGCGAGGAAGTCCTTCTCGCCGAGCCAGGCGACCAGTTGCCGCAGTGCGCTGGCGCCCTTGGCGTAGGAGATGCCGTCGAAATTGAGCAGCGCTGAGGCGGTGTCGTCGACGGCCTCGGGGGCGACGGGGTGGGTGGAGGGGCGCTGGTCGGCGTCGTAGCCCCAGGACTTGCGGGTGACGCCGAAGTCGGTCCAGGTGTCGGTGAAGCGGGTCGCTTCGGTGAGGGTCTGGTAGCCCATGTACTCGGCGAAGGACTCGTTCAGCCAGATGTCGTCCCACCACTTGAGGGTGACGAGGTCGCCGAACCACATGTGGGCCATCTCGTGGGCGATGACCATGGCGCGGGTCTGGCGTTCGGTGTCGGTGACGGCGGAGCGGTAGACGAACTCGTCGCGGAAGGTGACCAGGCCGGGGTTCTCCATGGCGCCGGCGTTGAACTCGGGGACGAAGGCCTGGTCGTAGGAGTCGAACGGGTAGGGCTCGTCGAACTTCTCGTGGTAGCGGTCGTAGCACGCGCGGGTGACGTCGAGGAGTTCTTCGGCGTCGGCGTCGAGGTAGGGGGCGAGGGAGCGGCGGCAGTGCAGGCCGAAGGGCAGGCCGCGGTGTTCGGTGCGCACGGAGTGCCAGGGGCCGGCGGCGACGGCGACGAGGTAGGTGGAGATGAGCGGTGTGGGGGCCGCTTTCCATACGCCGTCGGTGTGTTCGGTGAGGCCGTTGGCGAGGACGGTCCAGCCTTGGGGGGCTTTCACCGACAGTTCGAAGACGGCTTTCAGGTCGGGCTGGTCGAAGGCGGCGAAGACGCGCTGGACGTCGTCCAGGAAGAGCTGGGTGTAGACGTAGGTCTCGCCGTCGGTGGGGTCGGTGAAGCGGTGCATGCCCTCGCCGGTGCGGGAGTAGCGCATCCGGGCGTCCACGCGCAGTTCGTGCTCGCCGGCGGTGAGGTGGGGCAGGGCGAGCCGGTTGCCGTCCAGGGTCTCGGGGTCCAGGGGGTGTCCGTCGAGGGTGACGGAGCGCAGCTCGGCGGGCTTGAGCTCGACGAAGGTGGTGCCGTCCACGCGGGCAGCGAACCTGATCAGGGTGCGGGAGTCGAAGGTCTCGTCTCCGCCGGTCAGGTCGAGGTCGATCGTGTAGTGGTGGACGTCGAGGAGCTCTGCTCGGGTCTGCGCTTCGTCGCGCGTCAGTACGGACATGCGTGCCATGCTGCCTGATGGCGTCGGCAAGGCACAGAGGCGGATCGGTACGTGCCCAATGTCCGCTCTAGGCGCGGTCCTTTTCGAGCTCCCCGGCGTGCGCCCCCATGGGCCGTTGTGTGGGCACGCGCGCGTCGGGGTGCGGCAGTCCGGGGCGGGGGTGTGTGGCGGTCCCGGTGTGCTCTCCGGCGAGGGCGCGCAGGTGGCGGACCTCGCGTTCGAGGGCGAGATGGCGCCGGTGGGCGTCGTAGAGGTAGCGGACTTTCGTGCGCAGGGCCCAGGGGTCGACGGGTTTCAGGACGAGGTCGGCGACGCCGAGTCCGAAGGCGGTGGTGGTCAGTTCGTGGTCGGCGCCGAAGCCGGTGAGCAGGATGACGGGGATGTGCTGGGTCTGTTCCACGCGCCGCATGTAGCGCACGACTTCCAGTCCGCTGACGCCGGGCATCCGCACGTCGAGCAGCAGCAGGCCGACCTGGCCGCGCAGGACCTGTTTGAGTGCCTCGTCGCCGCTGGTGGCCCGGCCGAGCTGGTAGCCCAGCGGGGCCAGTGCGCTCTCCAGCGCGTACAGCGTGTCCTCGTGGTCGTCGACGATGAGGATCCTGGTATCCAACGGCATGGCCCGACGCCCCTCCCTCGTGGAGGACCAGAGTAGGTCCGGGACGCTGACGGGGTGTGCTCGTCAGCTGACATGCTGTGCACAGCGCAGCATGCCGCGAGCGGGCCGCCGTGTCACTCCCCCGGGGCGTGCGTGAGGTCAGTTGGCGCCGGTGCTGGAGCCGTTGAGCGCCTCGTCCGCGATGCGCTCGTGGTGGCGGATGACCTCGGCGACGATGAAGTTGAGGAACTTCTCGGCGAAGGCGGGGTCGAGTTTGGCGTTCTCGGCGAGGGCGCGCAGCCGGGCGATCTGGCGGGCCTCGCGGGCCGGGTCGGCGGGCGGCAGCTGGTGCCGGGCCTTGAGGTGGCCGACCTGCTGGGTGGCCTTGAAGCGCTCGGCGAGCATGTGGACGACGGCCGCGTCGATGTTGTCGATGCTGTCGCGCAGCCGGGCGAGCTCTTCGCGGACGGCGGGGTCGGCGTCGGGGGAACCGGTGTTGCTGGTGGTCATGGGGCGTCAGCCTACGGGGATCACGCGGGGTGGCCGCCGGCCGTCTCATCCTTCGGCGGGGGGAGCCGCTTGTGGAAGTAGATGTCCTCGTGGCCGCCGGGGACGCCCCGGACGCGGGCGCGTTCCGTGAAGCCGAGCCTCGGGTAGAAGGCGGGTGCCTGGAAGCTGTACGTGGAGACGATCATGTCGGTGCAGCCGCGCCGGGCGGCCTCGGCCTCCGCCGCGCGCATCAGGCGGCTTCCCCAGCCGGAACGGCGCTGGTCTTCACGGATCCAGAGCATGTCCACGGAGCACAGGGTGCCCCAGGTCCAGGCGGTGAGTCCGCCGGCCAGGTCGCCGGTGCCGTCGGTGACGCGGACGGTGAGGGGTTCGGTGACGGCGCCGTCGGCGGCTGCGGTGTTGAAGGCCGTCAGCTCTTCGTCGAGCCGCTTTTCGAGGTCGTCGTCCTGGCCGCCCACCCGGAGCGAGGCGGCGGCGGTGTGCTGTTCGCTGGTCACGGCGCGGATTCTGCCGGAGGTGCCGGGGGGTGACGACCGGTTTTCGCCGTCCGCGCGCCCGTCCGCGGCGGGTCGCGTCCTCGTACAGTGGAACCGGGTTCCGGGGCGTCCCTGGGGGTGAGGCGTGGCGAGCGACGGGCCGGTCGAGCACGGTTACCCGCATCTGGAGACGGTGCGGGCCGCCATCACGGCGCTGTACCGACGGCTGTCGTGCGACACCGTCCGGACGTTCGACACCAGCGTGCTCCCCGTCGACGTGGCGTTCTGCGACACCGACGACCTGTATCTGGGGGCGCAGCGGGTGGCGCGTGAGCTGGTGCGGCACTACCGGCTGCCGGATGCCCGGCTGGTCGTGAGTTTCCGGGAGATGCGGCACGCGGCGAGCGTGGAGCTCGCGGCGGGGCCGGAGTACTTCGTGGAGCTGAACGACCGGTTCCGTGACCATCGGCGGGACATCGGGGCGGCCCTGGCGCACGAGGTGATGCATGTGTACCTGCATCGTCTGGCCCTGTCCTTCCCTGGCGTGCGGGACAACGAGATCCTCACGGACACGGCGACGACGTACCTGGGCGCGGGGTGGCTGCTGCTGGACGCGTTCCGGGAGGACGGGGCGTCGTCGCAGAAGCTGGGGTATCTCACGCCGGAGGAGTTCGGGTACGTGCTGGCCAAGCGGGCGCTGGTGTTCGGTGAGGACCCGTCGGTGTGGTTCACCAGTGCTCAGGCGTACACGGCGTACGTGAAGGGGATGGAGCTGGCGCGCCTCGACGAGCGGCAGCCGCCGCTGACGGCGGCGGGTTGGGCGGGACGCCGGCGGTACGCCCGTGACCGGCGGCACGGGTCCTCGGGTCCGCCGCAGCCGGGCGTGCGGTACGCGTTCTCCCCCGACGGGGGCGGGCGCCTGCGGGTGTCGTTCCCCTGCCCCACCTGCCACCAGCGGATCAGGGTGCCGGTGCGGGGCCGGGTCCGGGCCCGGTGCGCGCTGTGCCGGAGCGTGCTGGAGTGCGACACGTAGGGCGCACCGGGTGGGAGTTCACGCGCCGGGGCCGGTCGTCAGTGTTGGTGGTCGCCGCTGGTGATCTGCCGGTACTCCTCCTCCGTCGGCTTCTCGATCCGCGCGTCGGGCCCGAACATGGCCTTGGCGAGGCGGGCTCGCAGCCGCTCGGAGCGTTTGACCTTGAGGCGGACGCCTCCCGCGTCGACCTCGCGCCCGACCTCGTAGGGCGGGTTCTGCTCGTGCTGGGTGAGGGTGAACCGCTCGGCCTGGGCGAGGGGCTCGTGGACCTCGATGTACTCGCCGGTCGGCAGCCGCTTGATGGTGCCGGTTTCCCGGCCGTGCAGGACTTTGGCGCGGTCGCGGCGTTGCAGGCCCATGCAGATCTTCTTCGTGACGATGAACGCGGCGACCGGCAGCACGAACACGCCGATCCGCACGAACCAGGTGATCACGTTGATGGACAGGTGCAGGTGGGTGGCGACGATGTCGTTGCCGCCGCCGATCAGCAGCACCGCGTACAGGGTCAGCCAGGCCACGCCGAGGCCGGTGCGCACGGGTGCGTTGCGCGGCCGGTCGAGGATGTGGTGCTCGCGTTTGTCGCCGGTGATCCACGCCTCGATGAAGGGGTAGAGGCCGAGGGCGAGCAGGATCAGGGGGAAGAGGGAGAAGGGGATGAACACGCCGAGGACGAGGGTGTGGCCCCAGAGGTTGATCTCCCATCCCGGCATCACCCGGATCAGGCCCTCAGAGAAGCCGAGGTACCAGTCGGGCTGGGCGCCGGTGGTGACCAGGTCGGGGCGGTAGGGGCCGAAGGCCCACACGGGGTTGATCTGGGCGATCGCGCCCATCACCGTCAGCACGCCGAAGACGAGGAAGAAGAAGCCGCCGGCCTTCGCCATGTACACGGGCAGGAAGGGCATCCCGACGACCGACCGCTCCTTGCGTCCGGGGCCCGGGAACTGGGTGTGCTTGTGGTAGAAGACCAGGATCAGGTGGGCGGTCACGAGGCCCAGCATGATCCCCGGGAGCAGCAGGATGTGGACGGGGTACAGCCGCGAGATGATGTCCTCGCCCGGGAACTCCCCGCCGAACAGGAAGAACGACAGGTACGTCCCGATGATCGGGATCGACAGGATGGCGCCCTGTGCGAAGCGGATGCCGGTGCCGGACAGCAGGTCGTCGGGGAGGGAGTAGCCGGTCAGGCCGGTGATGATGCCGAGCATCAGCAGGGTCCAGCCGAAGACCCAGTTCAGTTCGCGCGGCTTGCGGAAGGCGCCCGTGAAGAACACCCGCATCATGTGCACCAGCATGCCGGTGATGAAGACCAGCGCCGCCCAGTGGTGGATCTGCCGGATCAGCAGCCCGCCGCGCACGTCGAAGCTGATGTCCAGCGTGGACTCGAACGCCCTGCTCATCAGGACGCCGTTGAGTTCCGTGTAGGAGCCGTTGTAGACGACTTCCTGCATGCTGGGTTCGAAGAACAGGGTGAGGTAGACGCCGGTGAGGATCAGCACGACGAAGCTGTAGAGGGTGACCTCGCCCAGCATGAAGGACCAGTGGTCCGGAAAGACCTTGCGCATGTTGGCCTTGGCCAGGGCGTAGAGCCCGAGCCGCCCGTCCGCCCAGTCGGCGAGCTGCTCGCCCTTGCCCGCGGGCCGCCTCCGGTGGGCGGAGTCCGTCCCGTACACCCGTCGTGCGCCGTCGTCGCCCATGCGTCGTCGCCTCCCCGTCGGATCCTTCCCAGCGTGGCACGGCGTCGTGGTCGTGCAAACGGGACGTCGTCAGGGTTGGGCCAAGGGGACCAGCGGCCGGCTCAGCGGGCGGCGGGGTCGTGCACGATCCCCTGCGCCCGTGCGGCCACGAGCCACTTCGGGAACTCGCCGACCAGCCGGTCGTACAGCTCGGCGTCCGAGACCTGCCGCGGGTCCTCCCCCGCGTGGAAGAACCCGGCGTTGTCGACGGTCCGCTTGCCCGGCACGGCCAGCTCGTCGAGCTTGCGCAGGAAGTCGAACTGCTTGCTGCCCGGGTCTCCGAACCCGATGAACTGCCAGAACAGCGGCAGCCTCGCGGCCTTGCACAGGTACCGCTCCGCGGCGAGCTTGTTGATCGGCCCGCCGTCGGTCTGGAACACGACCAGGGCGGGCGCGGCCGTCCCGCTGTCGAGGTAGTGGTCGATCACGGCGTCCATGGCCAGGTGGTAGGCGGTCTTCCCCATGTGGCCGAGCCCGGCGGCGATCCGCTCGATCCTGCCCCGGTGGTCGGCGAGCGCGATGTCGGTGACGGCGTCGACGTCGGTGGAGAAGAACACCACGGGCACGGTGCCGTCGTCGTCCAGGTGCGCCGACAGGCCGAGCACCCGGTCGGCCAGCGCCTGGACGCTGCCGTCCCGGTAGTAGGGCTTCATGGAGCCGGAGTAGTCGACGACGAGGTAGACCGCGGCCCGCAGTCCGTCGAGGCCGTGCTTCGTGAGGGACACCCCGGCGCTCTTGTAGAGGTTCACCAGAGCGGGAGCGGTCTCCTGGACCTTGCTCAGACTGATCGCGACCATGGCCCGGATCCTCTCACCCCTCGACGACCACTCCGTCGCTCAGCTCCAGCACCCGGTCGGCCAGGCCGAGGAGTTGGGGGTCGTGGGTGGCCACGAGGGCCGTGACGCGCTCGCTGCGGACCACGGCCCGCAGCAGCTCCATCACCGCCAGGCCGGTGGCGGCGTCGAGCTGGCCGGTCGGCTCGTCGGCGAGCAGCAGGGCGGGCCGGTTGGCGAGGGCCCGGGCGATGGCGACCCGCTGCTGCTGTCCGCCGGACAGCTCGGCGGGCCGCTGCGTCTCATGGCCGGCGAGTCCCACCAGGGCCAGCAGCAGCGCCACCCGCTCCTCGCGGTCACGCGGCTCGGCCCGGCGCAGCCGCAGCGGCACGCCCACGTTCTCGGCGGCGGTGAGGATGGGGATGAGCCCGAAGGACTGGAAGACGAAACCGATCCGGTCGCGGCGCAGTTCCAGCAGCTCGCTCTCGCCGAGCGCCGACAGGTCGGTGCCGCCGACGACGATCCGGCCGCTCTGCGGGGTGTCGAGACCGCCGATCAGATGGAGCAGCGTCGACTTGCCGGAGCCCGAACGGCCCTTGAGGGCGACCAGTTCCCCGCTCCGGACGGTGAAGGAGGCCCCGCGCAGCGCGTGCACGGCGGCGGCTCCGGTGCCGTAGGAGTGGTGCAGGTCCTCCACTCGCAGCATCGGCCCGCCGGACGCGTCGTCGGCGAGGGCGGCGCCGGTTCCCGGACTGGTGTTCTCGGTCATCGTCGCATCCCATACGGAACCGGTCCGCATGGTCAAGAGCCGGACGACCCGCGTTCGAACTCATGTGCCGGGTGGAGAACTCCGTGATATGCATGCCGGGTTGGGGGATCTGAGGCGCGTGCATCGGGTGGGGGAAGAGTGACGGGCTTACTGCTGCTGCGCCTGCGCGCGCACCGGCTGCTGCTCACGGCCGCCCTGCTCGCCGTCCTGCTGACCACCTCGGTGCTCGCCGCCCTGACGGCCTACTCCGGCTCCGTCGGGAACGCGGCGCTGCGCGGCGCTCTGGGCGGCCGGGCCGCGGCTTCCGCCTCCCTCGTCGTCGAGGCGGACGTGCCCCGGGAGCGGCGGGACGCGGCGCAGCGGGCGGTGGTGCGCGGGGCGCGGGACGCCTTCGGCGGGCTGCCGGTGACCGTGCGCAGGCTGGAGCGGTCCGGGCCGTACGCGCTGCCCCGGTCCTTGCAGAGCGCCGAGGCCCGCGCCGGGGAGCCCGACCTCACGCACCTCGCCGCCCTCGACGTGTCACGGATCAGGCTGCTCTCGGGCGCCCTGCCGGGTCCGGCCCCGGCGTCCCGTGCGGCCGCTGTGCCGGTGGCCCTGCCCGAGGCGGCCGCCGACCGGCTGAAGCTGCGGCCCGGAGCGCAGCTCACGCTCACCGACCGGCTGGGCGGCGATCCGCTCCGGGTCCGGGTGACCGGCGTGTACCGGGCGGCCGACGGTTCCGATCCCTACTGGCAGGCCGACGCCCTCGGCGGCCGGGGCATCCGCACGGTCGCCTTCACCACGTACGGGCCGCTGCTGACGCACGGGTCGGTGCTCGCCTCCGGCCGCGCCTCCGAGGACGCCACCGGCTGGGTGGCGACGGCCGGTTTCGGCACCCTGACGACCGACGGCCTCGGCGCGCTCCGCTCGGCGGCGGTCCGCGCCGCGGGGGCGCTGCGCGACGACCCGGCCCTCGGGGGCGACGCGGACGTGCGCACGGGGCTGCCCGAGGTGCTCGACCGGACCGAGCGGGGCCTGCTGGTGTCCCGGTCCACGCTGCTGATCGTCTCGGTGCAGCTGGTGCTGCTCGCCGGGTACGCGCTGCTGCTGGTGGCGCGGCTGCTGGGCAGTGAACGGGCGGGTGAGACCGAGCTGCTGCGGGCCAGGGGCGGATCGCGCGGCCGGATCGCCGGGCTCGCCGCGCTGGAGGCGCTGCTGCTGGCGGTCCCCGCCGCCGTCTGTGCCGCGCTGCTGTCCGGCCCGCTGGCCCGGCTGCTCGCCCGGTGGTCCTCGCTCGACGGGATCGGGCTGCGGCTCGCCGCCGCCCCGGCGGGCCGGGTGTGGCTGGTCGCGGGCGGGGTTGCGGCGGCCTGCGCGATGGCGGTGGTGGCGCCCGCGCTGGCGGCGACGGCGGGAACTCCGGTACGGCTGCGGCGGGTCCGGGCCGCGACGTCGGCCGCGCCCGTACGGGCCGGAGCCGATGTGGGGCTGCTGCTGATCGCGGGCGTGGCGTACTGGCAGCTCGACCGGCAGACCGACGCGACCGGCGGCGGCGTGCTCAGCCGGGACCGGGCCGGGGAGCTGGGCATCGATCCGCTGCTGGTGGCGGCGCCCGCGCTGGCGCTGCTGGCGGGCACGGTCCTGACGCTGCGTCTGCTGCCGTTCGTGGCCCGGCTCGCGGAGCGGCGCTCGGCGAGCGGGCGCGGACTGCCGGCGGCACTGGCGGGCTGGCAGTTCAGCCGGCGTCCGCTGCGCGGGGCGGGGCCAGTGCTGCTGCTGGTCATCGCGGTGGCGACGGGCATGCTGGCGATCGGGCACGGTGCGTCCTGGGACCGGTCGCAGGAGGACCAGGCCGACTTCTGGACGGGCGCTTCCGTACGGGTGCTCGACTACCGGCCGGGCAGCCCCGGGCAGACGGGTCTGTACGCCTCGCTGCCCGGCGCCGTGGCCGCCGCTCCCGCGCACCGCACCACGCTGAGCCTCTCCGGGGACCGCCGGGCTGCGGTCCTCGCCCTGGACACGGCTCGCGCACGGGACGGGATGCTGATGCGCGGCGACCTCGCCGAGGAGCCCCCGGCGCGGCTGCTGCGGGCCCTGGCGCCAGCCGCGCCGGAGGGGGACCGGGCCGTGCGGCTTCCCGACGGCACCCGGCGGCTCGCCCTCGACGTGCGGATCACCGACGAGCGGGCCCGGTCCAAGCGCTCCCCCTCCGATCGCGCGCCGCTGCTCACGGCGGTCGTGGAGGACCGGTACGGCATCGCGTACCGGCTGGGCGGCGGCACCGTCCCGGTGGACGGCCGGATCCACCGGGTGGCACTCGACCTGGACGGAACCGCGGCGGACCGCCGGGCGGCCCCGGCCGGGCCGTTGCGGCTGACCGGGTTGCAGCTCGACGACACCTCTCCCGCCGGGCGCGCCGAGCGGCACCGGTTCACCGTCGAGCGGCTGCTCGCCACCGGCGGCGACGGCTCCGCGCGGACCGTCGACATCGCTGCCGGGACACGCTGGCAGGGCAGCCGGGTCGTGACGCAGAACGGCGAGGTCGTCTCCCGTGCGGCCACCAGGCCCGGTGCGTCCGGGAGCGCGCCGCTGGCCGTGTCGTACGACACCGGCGCCGACCGCGGCGACGGCTACGGCTACGGCGCCCAGCCGGTCTACACCGTCCGGGTCGACACCACCGGCGCCGAGGTGCCGCGCAGCCTCTCCGCCGTCGCCAGCCGGGACTTCCTGCGAGCGGCGGGAGCCCGGCCCGGCGACACCATCGACGTACCGCTGTCCGGGGAACAGCTGCGGGTGCGGATCGTGCGGTCGGTCCAGGAGCTGCCGACGGCCGCGACCGACCTGGCCGGGGAGACGCTGTCCGGTGGGGCGCTGCTGCTCGATCTGCGGGCCGTGGACGCCGTGCTGGCGCAGCGGGCCAGTACACCGCTCACCCCCACCGAGTGGTGGGTGAGCACCGCCCCGGGCAAGGAGGCCGAGGTCGCCGCGGCGCTCAGGGCGCGCCCCGACCTCGAACCCGGGCAGGTGCTGGTGCGGGACGAGGCCGTGGCCGAGCTGCTGCGGGATCCGCTCGGCGCCGGGCCGCGTTCGGCGCTGACGGCGGTGGCGGTG
>NZ_WWIC01000353.1:0-257 GCF_009872555.1 Streptomyces sp. SID5643 | reverse complement strand
CTGGTGCTGGGTGGTGAGGCGGCCTCGGCTACGTGGGTGCGGGAGCTGGTCGCCACCGCTGGTGAGCGTGGGGTGTTCAACCACTACGGTCCGACCGAGGCCACGGTCGGTGTCGCGACCACCCGCCTGACCCCGGATCGTGTCTCGGGCGAGGCGGTCCCGGTGGGTACGCCGATCGCCAACACCCGCTTCTACGTGCTCGACGGGCAGTTGCAGCCGGTGCCGGCGGGTGTTGCGGGCGAGCTGTATATCGCTGG
>NZ_WWIC01000352.1:0-232 GCF_009872555.1 Streptomyces sp. SID5643 | reverse complement strand
ACCTGCGGGCGGACGGTGATCGCGTAGTAGCGGCGGTCCTGGTCCTCGGTGACGCCCGGGATGCGGTCCAGGCCCTCCGAGCCGTCGACGGTGAAGCCCTTGACGTCCGCGCCGAACTCCGCGCCGTGTCCCACGTAGTACTGGGCGGCGTAGCCGTCGGCGAACTCGGGCAGTACCTCGGTGAGTTCGGGGTGGATCGTCGCGCAGTGGTAGCACTCCATGAAGTTCTCGA
>NZ_WWIC01000351.1:0-222 GCF_009872555.1 Streptomyces sp. SID5643 | reverse complement strand
TGTTGTTAATGCCGTGGCTGAATTGATGGACAAGTCCGCCTAAATGTTGGCGTCCAGCCGTTTTTTGGCCTTGGTATTGGCACTGGCGCTGATGCTATATCCGATATTGATGTACTTTGGCATCCAGGAGTTTGGGCCACGCATCCTTGCTATTGTTTTGTTGGTGGCAGCAGTGATCAAACTGGTGGTCACCAGGCTTGCACGGCAAGCGTTGGGTAATAG
>NZ_WWIC01000350.1:0-12741 GCF_009872555.1 Streptomyces sp. SID5643 | reverse complement strand
GACGTGCATGATGCCGTTGGCGTCGATGTCGAAGGCCACTTCGACCTGCGGGACACCGCGCGGCGCCGGCGGCAGGCCGGTGAGGTCGAAGACGCCCAGCTTCTTGTTGTACGCGGCGATCTCCCGTTCGCCCTGGTAGACCTGGATGCCGACGGAGGGCTGGTTGTCGGCCGCCGTGGTGAAGATCTCCGAACGCCGTGTCGGAATGGTCGTGTTGCGCTCGATGAGCTTGGTCATGATGCCGCCCTTGGTCTCGATGCCCAGGGACAGCGGGGTGACGTCGAGCAGCAGGACGTCCTTGACGTCGCCGCGGATGACGCCCGCCTGGAGCGCGGCGCCGACGGCCACGACCTCGTCCGGGTTGACGCCCTTGTGCGGGTCCTTGCCGGTGAGTTCCTTGACCAGATCGGTCACCGCGGGCATCCGCGTCGAGCCGCCGACGAGGATCACGTGGTCGATCGCCGAGAGCTGCACGCCGGCGTCCTGGACGGCCTGGTGGAAGGGTGCCTTGCAGCGGTCCAGCAGATCGGCGGTGAGCTCCTGGAACTGGGCCCGGGTCAGCTTCTCGTCGAGGTGCAGGGGCCCTTCGGCGGAGGCCGTGATGTAGGGCAGGTTGATGGTCGTCTCGGTCGAGCTGGAGAGCTCGATCTTGGCCCGCTCGGCGCCCTCGCGCAGCCGTTGCACGGCCATCTTGTCGCCCGCGAGGTCGACGCCGTTCTGGCCCTTGAAGCGCTTGATCAGGTAGTCGACGATCCGCTGGTCCCAGTCGTCGCCGCCGAGGTGGGTGTCGCCGTTGGTGGCCTTCACCTCGATGACGCCCTCGCCCATCTCCAGCAGCGACACGTCGAAGGTGCCGCCGCCGAGGTCGAAGACGAGGACCGTCTGGTCGTTCTCCTTGTCCAGTCCGTAGGCGAGGGCCGCGGCCGTCGGCTCGTTGATGATGCGCAGCACCTTCAGGCCCGCGATCTCACCCGCCTCCTTGGTGGCCTGCCGCTGGCTGTCGTCGAAGTAGGCGGGGACGGTGATGACCGCGTCGGTGACGTCCTCGCCGAGGTAGGACTCCGCGTCCCGCTTCAGCTTCTGCAGCACCCGCGCGGACAGCTCCTGCGCCCGGTAGCGGGTGCCGTCCACGTCGCCCTCGGCGGGGAAGCGCCAGTGCGCGTCGCCCATGTACCGCTTGACCGAGCGGGCGGTGCGCTCCACGTTCGTCACGGCCTGCCGTTTGGCCACCTCCCCGACCAGCACCTCGCCGTTCTTGGCGAAGGCCACGACCGAGGGTGTGGTCCTGGCCCCCTCCGCGTTCGCGATGACGGTGGGCTCGCCGCCTTCCAGCACGGCGACCACCGAGTTCGTGGTTCCGAGGTCGATCCCGACCGCTCGTCCCATCGCTGTCCCCTTCCGCCAGGGCGACGACTCTCCACACCATCCAGCACAAAACTTGAGTGCGCTGTTGTCAATGCCGCGATGGGGTGATCGGCCCGCGCAGGGACACCGCGCGCCGGGGCCGGTCGGTGACGAGCACGTCGACGCGCGGGTGGGCGAGGAAGGCCCGCATGAGGGTGTCGTCGTTGACGGTCCAGACCATGGTGAACAGGCCGTGGCGGGTCGCCTCGCGCAGCACGTTGGTCCTGGCCAGCCGCTGGTGGACGGCGACGCCGTGCGCCCCGCAGGCCCGGATGCGGCGGGCGGGGAACAGCTCGCTGAGCCGTGTGCCGGGCAGCCGGGCCAGGGCGAGTTCCCGGCGGTCGCGTCCCAGGGACAGGGCGGTGCGCACGCCGGGGTGGCTCCGGGTGACGGCGGCGACGGAACGGTCCTCCAGTGTGGTCACCACGAGCCCGTCCGTGCCGAGCAGGGCGACCGCCCGGTCCACCACCTGACGCTCGTAGCCGACCTCCTTGAGGTCGAGGTGGGCCACGAGTTTCCCGGCGATCAGCGCCATGACCTCGTCCACCACGGGCACGGCGTACCCGGCCCGCTCGCACAGCCCGGCATAGGTGAGCGCGGACAGCGGCGGTCCGGCGGGGCCGACCCCGGGGTCGTGGTAGACGACGAGGACCCCGTCCCCGGTGCGGCGGATGTCGAACTCGACGTACTCCGCGCCGGACCCGATCGCGTCCTCGTACGCCTCCCAGGTGGCGGGGCCGGCGCGCTCGGAGCCGCCACGGTGGGCGGAGACGGCGGGGCGGGGCGTCATGGTCGCCGGGTCCCGGAGGGCGAGCGGGGAGGCGGGACGGGGGCGAAGGCGTCGTCGGGCGCGGGCAGCAGCGAGCCGGAGCCCGTGCTGACCCGTCTGAGCAGGATCCAGCCGATCACGACCAGGACGACGAAGGGCAGCCGGACCGGCGCGTAGGCGGTGCCGTGGGCGCGCACGTCGAGGATGGACCGGTGCTCGTCGACGTTCGTGCCGTTCACGCCGAAGAAGGCCAGTAGCAGCGTCGGCGGCAGGGCGATCAGTGTGGCCGCGGCGACCAGGCCGGAGACGGTGCGGTCGCGGCGGTCGCCGCGTTCGGCGAGTTCGGCGTCCGGGGCGGCGGAGCGGGCGCTGATCACCGAGGTGAGGCGCTCGACCGTGCGGGCCGAGTTCTCCGGCTTGCCGCGGAGGCCGAGGGCGTCCCGCGGCGAGGCCTGGAACGCCTCCGGGACCATCTCCGGGATCAGCAGGCCGTCGACGTAGGCCTCGACGCCGAAGGCCAGGTCGAGCCGGAGTTCGTCGACGCCGGCGGAGAGGCGGGAGATCAGGGAGCGGATCTCGGTGGGCGAGTCGGTCAGGGCCTGCTCGTTGGCCTTCATCATGGCGAAGGCCGCCAGCCGGGCGCGCTGGAGCACGGACAGGGCGGAGATCATGCCGACCGCGACGAGGACCAGGCCGTTCCGCACGTGCGGGGCCCAGCCGGCCTGGACGGAGACGCCCCCCAGGGCGGACAGGGTGGCGCCGTGGTCGCTGACGTGGGGCGCGAGGCTCGCGTCGTGGGGGGTGGCGGGGTTCCAGGGCATCCGGCCGCGGTAGACGATCTCGTCCAGGAGGATGGCCTTGCGGGCCTCGTCGGCGCTGAGCAGTTCGCGCTGTAACCGGCCGCCGGGGAAGACGAGTTGGTGCACACTCTGGCCGTGGGCGAGCGGCCGTCCGCCGAGCTGCGCGGCCGGCGTCTGCGGGAGCGGGCGGTCGTCGAGCTCGATCCGCTCCCGGTCGAAGCAGGTGACGACGAGGATCCGCAACGGCGCGGGACCGAGGCCGTGGTCGCCGTACGGCAGCCGCAGCCGCCGGGGCGCGGCCTGCTCGTCGAGGACCGGGACGGGCAGCACGTCCTGGCTGGTCATCAGGTGGGAGGCGAAGCGGCCATAGGTGTAGCGGTCGACCAGGGCGCCGAGGGCGGTGTTCCGGGGGCGGAGCCGTCCGGAGAGGCTGAACGGCAGCAGGACACGGGTCCGGTCGCGGGTGGCGGAGTCGAGCACCGTGGCGTTGGTGGACGTTCCCGGCAGCATCGCGTTCCTTCCGGCCCGGCGGTTCGAGGCGTCTGGCTCCTCCCCCGGCCGGGGGTGGCGAACCGACGCCGCCGCGCGGGCCGCCCTGGCCGGGCGGGCCCGCGCGGCGGGGATGACGCAGGTCAGGCGAGCTTGGCGGTCAGCGTGATGGGGGTGGCCTTGAGGGCCTGGCTCACCGGGCAGCCGACCTTGGCCTCTTCCGCGGCGGCCTGGAAGGCCGCCTCGTCGATGCCGGGGACGGTGCCCTCGACGGTGAGGTGGATGCCGGTGATGCCCTCGCCGGGCTGGAAGGAGACGTCGGCCGAGGTGATGAGCTTGGTGGGCGGCGTCCCGGCCTTGTTGAGGATGTTGGAGAAGGCCATGGAGAAGCAGCTGGAGTGGGCGGCCGCGATCAGCTCCTCGGGGCTGGTCTTGCCGTTCGCCTCCTGGGCGCGCGAGGCCCACGTGACCGGCTGCTCGCCGATGGCACCGGAGGAGTCGAAGGTGACGACACCGTTGCCCTCGAGCAGGTTGCCTTCCCAGACCGTGTGTGCGGAGCGCGTGGTAGCCACGAGTTCTTCCTTTCGCATGCGGACTCGCGTGCGGGCCCGTCACCGGGCCCCGTGTCCCCCATCCGATCACACTACGGCTCAACTCACGCGGAAGACCTGTCCTTGGGCGGTGAACGGCAGCCGCGCACCCCGCGGAATCAGGTAGGCGTGCTCGCGCCGCACGCGCAGCACGTCGCACCAGCCGTCGGTGATGATCAGGAGGGGCGCGCCGGGCGGGAAGTCGTCGGCGCGGTGCAGCAGGTCGATGCCGGGCTGCAGGACGGTGCCGCCGCGACCGCGGACGCGGACCCGGCCCGCGATCTCGGTGACGGGCAGGTAGCCGGCGTCGTGCGGGGCGGCGTCGCAGAACACGACCCGGGCGGCCGGGACGTCCCTCGCCCCGGCGTAGGAGGCGATGGCACCGAGGGCCTTGCCGAGCAGGACGCGGTCCATGGAGCCGGAGGTGTCCAGGACCACGCCGAAGGTGCAGCGGGCGATCTCCTCGGGCGGGAAGTACCGTCCGGCGCGCGGGATGTCGGGGGTGGCCGCCTGGCGCCGCGAGGGGCGGGCGTAGGAGCGGACGGGCTCGGGGCGGGGCACGAACTCGTCGAACCAGCGGGCCAGTCGGGCGTCCCACGGCAGCGGCGGATGGCTCAGCGCGCGGATCTCCTCGACCAGGCCGCCGGGCAGGAAGCCGCGCTCCTGCCGCTGGTGCAGGTCGAGGCCCTGGGCGAGACCGCGGCGGTAGAAGGCGTCGAGGTCGACGTAGTCGCGGGGCGGGCCGAGCGGGCCGCCGAGGATGTCGCCGACGCCCTTGCCGCGCAGGGTGGCCAGCCGGCGTGTGCGGCGCAGGTCGCCGGTGATGCGGTCGTAGACCTCCTCGGCGGACAGGCCGGCGAGCCCGGGGTCGTACAGCAGCCCGTCGGGCATGCTGCCGACCTGCATCTCGGTCAGCCAGCCGTTGATGACGTAGTCGCAGGCGACGTTGAAGAGGTACGGGTCGCGGGTGCCGCAGCGGTCGCCGTGGCGCAGGGCGGCGTGCAGCATCTCGTGGGCGAGGACGAACCGCCACTCCTCGTCGTCGAACCCGCGCAGCGGATTGATGTAGATCTCGGCCGCCTCGGCGTCGACGGCCGCGATGGCGATGCCGTGGGCGCGGGCGACTTCGGCGTCGGCGACCAGCGTGATGCCGGACGCGATGCCGCCGAGCAGCGGGTAGGAGGAGATGAACCAGCTCAGCGCCCGCTGCCAGGGGCGCGGCCGGGGCACCTCGCCGTCCAGGCTGTCGCGGCGGCCGCCCGCCATGTCCATCGCGGCGGACACGGTGCGGGTCAGGGCGGTGGCGAAGGCCAGTTGCCAGTCGGGCGGCTGGGACCAGCCCGTCCACCGCGTCAGCAGCTGGTCGGGCTCGTCGCCGGCCGTGCCGCAGCGCTCGTAGACGGCGGGCAGCCCGTCGCGGCGCCAGCGGGCGGCGAGCTGCTCCTCGTCGCCGTCGGGGTAGGACGCGGGCAGGTGCTCGGGGGTCTCACCGATGCTGAAGCCGAGCAGGAAGCGGTTGACGACGGCGCAGCGGGCGGCGAGGTCGAAGCGGTCGGGCTGGACGCGTTCGCCCTTGACGGCCGGGACGTGTCCGAAGCCGAGGTGGAGGACGGCGTGGGCGAGCGCCCAGGCCCAGGCCGCTGGCTCGGCGTGGCGCAGCGGGTGGACGTGCAGGTCGCCGTCGGAGTCGACGACCACGAGCCCGTCGCGGGGTGCGAGACGGCACTCCTCGTGGCGGCAGACGTCGAACTCCACGGCCGCGAGGGCGGGGTTGGCCCTCAGCAGTCGCATTCCCTCGGCGAAGGCCTCGCCCGCGAGGTCGCGCTTCTTCTTGGCGGGGCTCCGGCTCACCGGCGGGCCTCGACCAGCCGGGGCATGTCCCGGGCCGCCTCGACGAGGAACCAGGAGGGCAGCACGGGGTTGCCGTCGCTGTCGGAGGCGATGACCGTCTGGGCGACCTCGACGGAGATCTCGGCGAGCTGCACCAGCAGGGACTTGGCGCGGTAGGCGGTCTGCCGGCCGTTGGCCGACATGTGCTCCTTGCTCGCGGGCAGTTCCTTGACCAGGCGGCCGCGGAAGGAGTCGGCGAGGTAGTAGAGCAGGTCGCGGTCCTCCGGCCGGTTCGGCCAGCGGGCGTCGCCCTTGACGATGGCGTCGATGCCGTACCGGCTGCGGACGACCTTGACGTAGCCGCAGAAGGCGGTCGCGTGGGCCGGGGTCAGCGTGCCGTGGGCGAGGACCTTCAGGGTCTCCTCGTCGAGGTCCCGGCCGAAGGAGTACAGGGCGTCGGAGAGCAGGTGCCAGGAGCGTGGCGTGGAGAACGGCTCCTCCGTCTTCGGCGGCCTGGACCACAGGTGGTCGGGCCGGTCGGTGAGGTGGTCCACGATCCAGGAGTGGATGCCGTTGTTCCCGGCCCAGGTCAGCCAGTCAGCCGCGGAGGCCTCCAGGTGCACGTGCGCGAGGCGGTTGACGAGCGCGGAGGCGATGGGCCGGGCAAGGGCGTTGTCGGTGGCGCGGTTTCCGGCGCCGATGACGATCGAGCCCTTGGGCAGCTCGTAGTTGCCGATCCGGCGGTCCAGGATCAGCGAGTAGAACGCCTTCTGCACGTCCGGCGTGGCCGCGTTGAGCTCGTCCAGGAACAGGCAGTACGGCTCGTCCCGGGCGATCGTCTCCGGCGGGCAGAACACCGAGCGGCCGTCGCGGATCTGCGGGACGCCGATGAGGTCCTCGGGGGCGAGCTGGGTGCCCAGCAGGCTCACGCACTCCAGGCCCAGCGACTCGGCGAAGTTCCGCACCAGGGAGGACTTCCCGATGCCGGGAGCGCCCCAGATGAAGACCGGCCGGACGGTGGCCAGGCCGAGCAGCAGGTCCGGGATGCGGGCGGGCGTGACAGTGACGGCTGCCTGCAAAGCAGCGACTCCTCAGGGGTGTCCGAGACGGACGCGCGGGTGTGCGGCGTCCGGGACGAACAGTGTGGGCGTACGGCCTCGGTGGGCGCAGCCGAATTTCAGGCGGCGCGCTCCTCAGCGGCGGCCTCCAGCGGCACCTGCGGCCCGTTCGACTCGCGCAGCCAGCGCCGCAGCACCCGGTGCACCTGCTCGGCTCCCACCAGTTCCTCGCCCGCGCCGACCGGCGCTGAGACGCCGAGCGGGGACAGCAGAAACGGTCTGCCCTGGGCACCGCCGAGGCCGCCGTGGGAGCCGATCTGCTCCTCGAAGGCGAGGACTTCGCCGTCGGCCGGGTCGTGCAGGGAGTTGACCATGATGTCGGCGGTGTGCGGGAACGAATGCGTGCGGCGTATCGCGTCGGCGGTGCCCGGGCCGAACGGGGCGAGCGGGCCCGTGTCGTCGTCGAGGTCGGCCAGCGGGATCTCGGCACCGTGCGCACCGAGGACGACACCGCCGTGCTCGTCGCTGCGGACCAGCAGGAAACCGATGCCGGGGTGGTTGGCGAGGGTCGGCAGCAGCGCCGGGTGGCGGGCGTCGATCTCCTCCTTGCTCATCCGGTGCGTGACGTCCGGGAAGGAGATCAGGCCGAGGTTGCCGGAGGCCAGCACGATCGGCTCCTCGCGGCGCCCGGGGCGGCGCTGCTCGCCCGCCTCCTCCACCGGGATGCGCAGCGCGGCGCGGACGGCGGCGCGGGCCTCGGCCCCGCTGCGGGTGTGTTCCGCCCGGCGCGGCACGGGCATGCCGCACCCGGCCCGTACCAGGTCGCCGAGGGTGAGGCCGTAGCGGGAGCGGAAGGTCTCCCCGGGGCTCTGGCCGTGGTCGGAGAGCACGACGATCCGGTAGGGGCGCGGGGCGTGCTCGGCGACGTTCTCGATCAGGGCGAGCGAGCGGTCGAGGCGCTCCAGGACCTTCTGCGCGTCGCGGCTCGCGGGGCCGGAGTGGTGGGCGACCTCGTCGTAGGCCACCAGGTCGGCGTAGACGGCGGTGCGGCCGGCGAGTATGTCGCCCGTCACGGCGGCGACGACGACGTCCCGCTCGACGACGGTCGCGAAGGCGCGGACCAGGGGGTAGAGGCCGCCGCGGGAGACGCGCGGGCGTTGTCTGCGCAGGTTGGCGCGGGTGGACTGGCCGATCTCCCGGCCGACCTCGGCGATGAAGGAGAGCGCCGTGCGCACGGCGTTGGCGGGGTCGGAGAAGTAGGCGAAGTAGCCGTCCCGGGAGCGGTTCTCCCGGGAGCGGCGGCGGGTGGCGATGGACAGCACGAGGGCCTGCTGCTCGGCACCGCCGCTGAACAGGTTGCCGCGGCTGGCGCCGTCGACGGTGAGCAGCCCGCCGTGCCCCGCGTACTCGACGGCACGGCGCTGAAGTTCGGCGGCGCTGGTCGGGCGGTTGCAGACGACCACTTCACGGGTGTCCTTCTCGTACCAGCGGAAGGCGGGGACGTCGTGGTTGCTGCCGTGCAGGATGCCGAGCTGGCTGGCGCCGGTCTGGCTGGACCAGTCGGTGCGCCAGGGGGTGAGCCGGTGGGTGGGGCGGCCGCCGTCGCCTATGTCGAGCCAGCGGGCGACGGTGGGCATCAGGCCCTTGCCGACCGCGTCCAGCAGGGTGTCGTGACCGACGCCGTCCAGTTGCAGGAAGACGGTGCCGGGGCTCGGCGGGCAGGGCGGTCCTCCTGCCCTGCGGCGGCGGTCGGAGAGCCGGTACAGCCTGCGGCGGTAGGCCTCGTCGTCACGCACGGCCAGGGCGGCGCCGGTCGCCGACGCCACGGCCGACATCACGGCCGCGACGACGACGGCGGTCTCCGGGGCGGCGGCACCGCGCTCGGCGGGATTGAGGTGCAGGGCGACCAGCAGCAGCGCGCCGTTCAGGAAGAACACCAGCAGTCCGAGCACGAGCGCCGGGACGAGGAGCAGGAGCCGCACGAGCAGCGGCCACACCAGGGCCGACAGCAGGCCGAAGGCGCCGGCGCCGAAGGCCGCCGTGACGGCGATGTCGGTGGCGCTGTCGCCGTTCTCCGAGCGGAGCCGGAAGTCCGGGAGGATCCCGGCGAGCACGAGCATGGTGACGGTGGAGACCGCCCACACGGCGGTGCTCCGACCCACCTGACTGGCGGCCCGCCGCCACCGCACGCCCCGCACGCCCAGCCACCTCACGTCTCCCGCCCGCAGCCGTCGCGGGCCCTCCCCCACAGTGTCTCAACGCCCGGTCGCGCCGTTTCGTCCCCCGGCCATGGCCATGGCCGGGGACGCGTCAGCGCCCGTCGTAGCCGGCCGTCGGCATCGACAGCCGCCGGTGCACGCACGCCTTCATCGCAGCGTCGTACGCAGGCTCCGCATGCCCCACCGTCTCGACGCGTACACCACGACGGGCGCACTCGGCGGTGAACTCCTCGACGGAGGCGAGCGCGCTCTCCAGTACCCGCCGGCTGGGGGCGACGAACACGTCGAGGCCGGGGCGGACGCCGTCCCACAGCGCGCCGTGGTCGGGCCGCAGTCCCCGCACGAGTAACTCCCGGCTGACCACGTAGCCCCGCTCGGCGGCCCAGCGGGCGCACATCGCGTGCTGACTGCGGGAGTCGACCAGGAACGGGTCGTCGTCGAGCTCCTCCAGCGGTGTCAGACTCGCGATCGCCGTGACCCGCACCGGCACCATGGCGCCCCCTCACCTCCGGTTTCGCCGCCGACCCTACTCCTGCACGTAGGCTTCGGGGGAGTCGCGCGAAGGAGGCAAAGAAGTGCCGGTGGAGATCACCTGGTGGGGTCACGCCACTTGCACCGTCGAGGACTCGAACGTGCGCGTGCTCACGGATCCCCTGTTCGCACGCCGGCTCGCACACCTGCGGCGCCGGCGCGGAGCGCTGCCGCCCCCGGGCGCCCTGCGGGCGGACGTGGCACTGGTGTCGCATCTGCACGCCGACCACCTGCATGTGCCGTCGCTGATGCGGCTCGCCGCGGGCACGCGCCTGCTCGTGCCCCGGGGCGCACGCCGGGCGGTGCCCGGTCTGCGCCGGCTCACGCACCTGCGGGTGAGCGAGGTGGCTCCGGGGGACGAGACCCAGGTCGGCGACATCGTCGTACGGGCCGTGCCCGCGCGGCACGACGGGCGGCGGCTGCCGTTCGGGCCGCACCGCTCCCCCGCCCTCGGCTACGTCATATCCGGCGAGGCCCGGACGTACTTCGCGGGGGACACCGGCCTGTTCGACGACATGGCCAAGGAGGTCGGGCCGGTCGAGGTGGCGCTGCTGCCGGTGGGCGGCTGGGGACCGTACCTGGGCGAGGGGCACCTGGACGCGGGCCGGGCGGCGCAGGCACTGGAGCGGCTGGCGCCGAGCAGTGCGGTGCCGGTGCACTACGGCACGTACTGGCCGATCGGCATGGACGCCGTGCGCCCCCACGAGTTCCATGCGCCGGGGGACGAGTTCGTCCGGCTCGCGGCCCGGCACGCGCCGGCTGTGGCGGTGCACCGGCTCGGGCACGGGGAGAGCGTGCGCCTGGAGGGGGCGCGATGATCTGGTCCGCGCCCGTGGCGCTGACCGGTGTGTCCCTGCTCGCGGCGTCGGCCGTCACACCCGCGTCCGTGGTTCCCGAGTCGACGCAGCAGGCGATCGGGTATCCGACGCTCTTTCTGCTGGTGCTGGCCGGGGCGTTGGTGCCGGTGATCCCGACGGGGGCGCTGGTGAGTTCGGCGGCGGTGGTCGCCGTGCACCGCACGGCGCCGTTCTCGCTGGCGATGGTGTTCGTGACGGCGTCGCTGGCGGCCTTCCTGGGCGATGCGACGCTGTACTGGCTGGGGCGGCGCGGTCTGAAGTCGAAGAACGGGTCGCGGTGGCTGGAGGCGATCCGGTCGCGGGCACCGGAGGACCGGCTGGAGCAGGCACAGGAGAAACTCGCCGCGCACGGGGTGGCGGTGCTGGTGCTGTCGCGGCTGGTGCCGGCGGGGCGTATCCCGGTGATGCTGGCCTGTCTGCTGGCCGAGTGGCCGATGCGCAGGTTCTCCCGGGGGAATCTGCCGGCCTGTCTGGCGTGGGCCGCGACGTACCAGTTGATCGGGATTCTCGGGGGGTCGCTGTTCGCCGAGCCGTGGCAGGGCGTGGTGGCGGCGATCGTGCTGACCGTGCTGATCAGTGCGGTGCCGGCGGTGGTGCGGCGGGTGCGGTAGCGCCGTTCCGGGTGCGGTCGTTCTCGGGGTGCGGGTTCTCCGTGGTTGATCGCGCAGTTCCCCGCGCCCCTACGACACTTGCAGCACCTTTGACGCGCCGACCGGCATGTCCCACAGGTTCTCCCGGGGCAGGCCCGCCTTCTCCCAGGCCGCGCGTACGCGCGTGAGGGGCTCCATGACCGGTTCCGCCGACAGGACGAACGTTCCCCAGTGCATGGGGGCCATCCTGGTCGCGCCCAGGTCCTGGGCCGCGCGGACGGCCTCCTCCGGGTCGCAGTGCACGTCGCGCAGCCACCAGCGGGGGTCGTAGGCGCCGATGGGCAGCAGGGCCAGGTCGATGCCGGGGTAGCGGCGGCCGATGCGGGAGAACCAGTGGCCGTAGCCGGTGTCGCCCGCGAAGTAGACGCGTTGGCCCTCCTGGTCCGTGAGGACCCAGCCGCCCCAGAGGCTGTGGCAGGTGTCGGTCAGGCTGCGCTTGGACCAGTGGTGGGACGGGACGAAGTCGAAGCGGACGCCGTCCAGTTCGGCCGCCTCCCACCAGTCGAGCTCCGTCACGCAGGTGAAGCGGCGGCGGTGGAACCAGCGCGCGAGCCCGGCCGGGACGAACACCGGTGTGTCGCGCGGGAGGCGGCGCAGCGTGGGGGCGTCCAGGTGGTCGTAGTGGTTGTGGCTGATGACGACGGCGTCGACGTGCGGCAGGTCCTCCCAGGGGACCCCCACGGGGGTGATCCGGGCCGGGGTGCCGAGGATCCGGCGCGACCACACCGGGTCGGTGAGCACGGTCAGTCCGCCGATGCGCAGCACCCAACTGGCGTGTCCCGCCCAGGTGACGGCGACGGTGCGGGCGTCGACGCGGGGCAGCGGGGCCGGGGCGCAGGGCAGCCGGGGGATGTCGGCGAGACCCTCCGGGCCGGGTCTCACCGCGCCCTCGCGGGCGAAGCGGGCCATGGCCTTCAGGCCCGGGAGCGGCGCGGTCAGCCGGTCGTGGAAGGTGCGCGGCCACACCCGCCGCTCGGCCAGCGGGCGGGGTTCGGCCAGGGGCGGGTACGGGGGCGCGAGGGGGGACGGGAGCGCGGGCTCGTCGGGTGCCCGGGTGGTCGTGCCGGCGGTCGACTCGGACTGCTGCGTCATCGAGGAGGCTCCCATCCCTGAGCTTCGTCGCGGAGATCGTCGAAGACCGACTTCAGCCGGCTCAACGCGCGGTGTGCCTGCGGCAGTTCCAACGGCGTGGGGGAGGTGAGGCATTCCGCGCGTTCCGCGTCGGAACCGCCCACCAGTGCGCCGGTGGACAGCCGCACGCGCGGGGCTTCGAGGTCGTCGCCGAAGCGGTGCCCGCCCGGGGCGGGCATGCCGAGGCGTGCGGTGAGGAAGTCCTCCAGTTCCTGTGCGTCGCCGACGCCGTGCGCGGTCAGCGCGGGGCGCAGCGGGGCCAGGTCCGCGTACAGGTGGCGGCCGCAGCGCGGGGGCCGGGCGAGGGCGCCCGCGGCGACGACGGTGGTGTGCGCCTCGGCGGCCAGCAGCGCGTGCAGGCGCACCGTGGCCGCCATGCGCGCGGTGACCGGTTCCGGCTCCCCCAGGGCGTA
>NZ_WWIC01000349.1:0-273 GCF_009872555.1 Streptomyces sp. SID5643 | reverse complement strand
CTGCCATCCGTCCCGCGTCCTCGCCCGAGGACCCCCTGCCGCGCTCGTTCTTCGATCGCCCCGTACTCACCGTCGCCGCCGACCTGCTGGGCCGCACTCTCGTGCACGACAGCGCGGCCGGACCGATCGAGCTGCGACTGACCGAGGTCGAGGCATACGACGGCGCCAACGACCCGGGCTCGCACGCGTACCGCGGCAAGACCGCCCGCAACGCGACGATGTTCGGCCCGCCCGGACACCTGTACGTCTATTTCACGTACGGCATGTACTGGT
>NZ_WWIC01000348.1:0-46916 GCF_009872555.1 Streptomyces sp. SID5643 | reverse complement strand
AAGCAGGACGGCAAGCAGGACGGCAAGCAGGACCGGAAGCAGGACAAGGCCGAGCGGAAGAGCGACCGGCAGGCCGACCGGAAGGCAGATCGGCGGACCGGGAAGAAGGGCGTTCCCGCAACGTCCTGACCTGGGACTTCGCGTCCGCTGAAAATCTCCCGGCCGAGGGTGTGACGTTTTCGGCCGCCCCGGCGCAGTAATGAGTGAGCCGACTGGTCATCGGCCGTCGCACAGAGCCGGGGTTCCCCCCGTACCTACGGCTCGTGCACCTGAGCGCGGGCGGGACACGTTCCCCCGGTCCCGCCCGCGCCCCATCCTCCCTCTCCCCGCCGTCACCACGACACGACGACCTTGTCGCCGTTGCGGACCTGCGCGAACAGCTGTGCGATCGCCGTCTCGTCCCGCACGTTGACGCAGCCGTGCGACGCGCCCGCGTAGCCCCGGGCGGCGAAGTCCGCGGAGAAGTGCACGGCCTGGCCGCCGCTGAAGAACATCGCGTAGGGCATCGGCGAGTCGTAGAGCGTCGAGACGTGGTCGCGGGACTTCCAGTAGACGGAGAAGACGCCCTCGCGGGTCGGCGTGCCCCGCGAGCCGAACCGGACCGCCATCGTCGACACGGTCCGCCCGTCGACCATCCAGCGCAGCGTCCTGCTGGTCTTGTCGATGCAGAGCACCCGGCCGGCCCGGCAGCGCGCGTCCGGCGGGTCGGCCCGCTGGCCGCCCATCAGGTACAGGTCCCACCGGCCCGGCTCGCGCGTCATGCGCAGCAGCCGCTGCCAGGTGACGGCGTCGGCCTTCCCGGTGCGCGGCAGCCCGCGCTTGCCCTGGAAGCCGCTCACCGCCCGCTCCGTCGGCCCGTCGTAGGTGCCCGTCGGCCCGTCGAACAGCCAGGCGACCTGCCGCAGCCGGGCCTGTAGCTCCCGGACGTCCCGGCCGGTGTCGCCGCGGGACCACAGCACGCGGGGCGGGGCGGGGGCGGTACGGGGCTTGTCGTCGTCCGGCCGCGGCCCGGGGTCCGGCCTGCCGCCGTCACCGGCGGGTGTGCGGCCCGGGGACGGGGTGCCGCTGGGCAGCTCGATGTGCACCGGCGAGCGGCGCTTCCCCTCACCCTCGGGCGTCTGCACCGTGCAGCCGGTCAGCGCGGCCACCACGACGAGTCCCGCTACGAACGCTCTCCCCATGCCCGTGGTACGCACACGGCCCCCCGCTCGTCTCACCGGTGTGCCCGGATGTCACCTGAGATGTTCCCCGGGCGTGACCGGCCGCGAACCAAGGGGCATGGTGGTGAGGGAGGTCACTCTCAGCGGGAGGCAATCCACCATGGCGCGTGAGTCGGAGTCCCACCTGCCCATCGAGCCGGTCTACGGGCCGCAGGCCCTCCAGGGCTGGGATCCGGCGGAGAAGCTCGGAGAGCCGGGGGAGTTCCCGTACACCCGCGGTGTGTACCCGTCGATGTACACGGGCCGTCCCTGGACGATGCGCCAGTACGCGGGGTTCGGTACGGCCGCCGAGTCCAACGCCCGGTACCGGCAGCTGATCGCGCACGGCACGACGGGTCTGTCGGTCGCCTTCGACCTGCCCACCCAGATGGGCCACGACTCCGACGCCCCGATCGCGCACGGCGAGGTCGGCAAGGTGGGCGTGGCCATCGACTCGATCGAGGACATGCGGGTGCTGTTCGGCGGGATCCCGCTCGACCAGGTCTCGACGTCGATGACGATCAACGCCCCGGCGGCCCTGCTGCTGCTTCTGTACCAGCTGGTGGCCGAGGAGCAGGGCATCCCGGCGGACCGGCTGACGGGCACGATCCAGAACGACGTGCTGAAGGAGTACATCGCCCGGGGGACCTACATCTTCCCGCCGAAGCCGTCGCTGCGGCTGATCGCGGACATCTTCCGGTACTGCCGGGCAGAAATCCCGAAGTGGAACACCATTTCGATCTCCGGGTACCACATGGCCGAGGCGGGCGCCTCGCCCGCGCAGGAGATCGCCTTCACCCTGGCCGACGGCATCGAGTATGTGCGCACCGCCGTGGCCGCCGGCATGGAGGTGGACGATTTCGCCCCGCGGCTGTCGTTCTTCTTCGTGGCACGGACCACGATCCTGGAGGAGGTCGCGAAGTTCCGTGCCGCGCGGCGCATCTGGGCGCGGGTGATGCGTGAGGAGTTCGGGGCGCGGAATCCGAAGTCGCTGATGCTGCGCTTCCACACCCAGACGGCCGGGGTGCAGCTGACGGCCCAGCAGCCCGAGGTGAACCTGGTCCGGGTCGCCGTGCAGGGTCTGGCCGCTGTGCTGGGCGGCACGCAGTCGCTGCACACCAACTCCTTCGACGAGGCCATCGCCCTGCCCACCGACAGGTCGGCACGGCTGGCGCTGCGCACCCAGCAGGTCCTGGCCCACGAAACCGACGTGACCGCGACCGTCGACCCCTTCGCCGGGTCCTACGTCATCGAGAGCATGACCGACGGCCTCGAAGCCGCGGCCGTGGCGCTGATGGACAGGGTCGAGGAACTCGGCGGCGCCGTCGAGGCCATCGAACACGGCTTCCAGAAGAACGAGATCGAACGCAACGCCTACCGCATCGCCCGGGAAACCGACTCCGGAGAGCGGGTCGTCGTCGGCGTCAACCGCTTCCGGCTGGACGAGGAAGAGCCCTACGAGCCGCTGCGTGTCGACCCCGCCATCGAGGCCCGGCAGGCCGCAGGCCTGGCCCGCCTGCGCGCGGAGCGCGACCAGCCGGCCGTGGACGCGGCCCTGGCGGCGATGAAGAAGGCCGCCGAGGGCGACGACAACGTCCTGCACCCCATGAAGGAGGCCCTGCGCGCCCGCGCCACCGTCGGCGAGGTCTGCAACGCCCTGCGCGAGGTGTGGGGGGCGTACGTGCCGTCGGACGCCTTCTGACCGATGGCAGGGCCGGGTGTCGGACCCACGTGCGACACTCATGCACATGTTCGGCGTCGTTGATCTGCCCACCTATCTGGCGGGCCTCGTCCTGATCGTCCTGCTGCCCGGTCCCAACTCGCTGTACGTGCTGTCCGTGGCCGCCCGCCGCGGCGTGCGCGCCGGGTACCGGGGCGCCGCCGGGGTCTGGTGCGGGGACATGGTGCTGATGACCCTCTCCGCGGCCGGAGTCGCCTCGCTGCTCCAGGCGAACGCCGTGCTGTTCGCCGTCGTCAAGTACGCGGGGGCCGGATACCTGACCTGGCTGGCCGTCGGCATGCTGCGAGCCGCGTGGGGCATGTGGCGGGCCCGCGGGGAGGGGACCGCCGATGGCGAGGCACCCGCGCCGGCCGAGGAGCGGCCCTTCCGCCGCGCCTTCGTCGTCTCCCTGCTCAATCCCAAGGCGATCCTCTTCTTCGTCGCCTTCTTCGTGCAGTTCGTGGATCCGGCATACGCCTATCCCGCCCTGTCCTTCGTCGTGCTCGGCGCCCTCGCGCAGCTCGCCAGTGTGCTCTACCTCAGCGCGCTGATATTCGGCGGCACCCGGCTGGCCGCCGCCTTCCGCCGCCGCAGACGCCTGTCGGCGGGGGCGACCTCGGCGGCGGGTGCGCTCTTCCTGGGCTTCGCCGTGAAGCTGTCGCTGGCCGGTTCATAGGGCGGACCTGGACGAACCCGCCCGCCCGAGGGCCGACTTCGGCCCGTCGGCTCAGGCGGGCACCTGTCAGGACCGTTTCGCGCGGGCCCGGCGCACGGCGCGGGTGATCACGGGCGGCAGCAGGTCCTTGGCGAGCCGGCGGGCCCGGGAAGGAGCGGGCCGGGCCGGGCGCGCCGCGGCCGACTCGGCGACCGGGGGAGCGGGGGCCGGCGTGGCCACGGGCTCCACGTAGTGCCGTGAGGGCGGGAAGGGCGGCGGCTTCATGCCCCGCGAGCGGGTGCGGATCAGCCGGTGCCCGGCCGCCTCCTGCAGGCTCAGCCCGACGTCCGAGCGCTGCCGCAGCATCTCCAGCAGTTCCTCCTGGAGCGGTTCCGGATCGCCCCAGGTGGCGTACAGCTTCTGCGTGCTGAGACAGATCGGGCGCAGGCCCCGGTTGAGGACGGCCTCCCAGGCGGCGACGGCGACACCCGGGGTGTGTTCGGACCGGAAGTCGTCCAGGACCACGACGCCCTCGGGCAGCAGGATGTCGTGGGCCGCGCCGATGTCGCCGTACACGTGCTCGTACAGGTGCGAGGCGTCGATGTGGATGAAGCGGCAGGAGTCCGGGGCCACCTTCTCGTCCACCAGGGAGCTGGGGCCGGTGATCACCGTCGGCAGGGTGTCGTGGAAGGAGAGGTAGTTCCGCTCGAACGCCTGCTGGGTGAGCGAGGCGTACGACTTCGAGGACTCGGCCTTGTTGGCCTCGTCGGGGGCGTCGCCCTCGAACAGGTCGCAGACGGTGAACTGTTCGCCGTCCTGGAGGTGGTGGCCGAGGAGGATCGCGCTCTTGCCCATGTAGACGCCGAGTTCCAGCAGGTCGCCCCTTATGCCGGCCTTCTTCTGCTGTTCGAGGAACCAGGTGAACAGCGTCTGGTCCAGTGGCGGGAACCAGCCCGGGACGTCGGCGAGTTCACCGGGGGGCGTGTCGGTCGCTTGTGCGTTGGTCATGAGGCGAGCCTTCTCTCCGAGCGTTGCCCCGATCGACGGCCGGCTGAACGTCCCGTGAACAGGGTCAGCGGGTCTTCGTCAGGGCCGTCCGCAGCCGGGGCGTCAGCGGCTTCTCCACATACTTGTTCAGCAACCACGCCAGCAGCAGCATTGACGCCACCGTCAGCGCGAAGGTCACCCCTGAGGCCAGCCCCAGACCGCGGTGCAGGGCGTGGATCACCACCCAGCCGAGATGCTCGTGGACGAGGTAGAAGGGGTACGTCAGCGCGCCCGCGACCGTCAGCCACCGCCAGTTCACGCGGCCCAGCAGGCCCAGCGCGATCGCGGCGACCGCCACGAAGCCGAACGTCACGACGGCGATGATCCCGAACGAGGAGCGGTAGGAGAAGGCCTCAGGGTCGGGCGCGTGCCACAGCCCCTGCACCGCGTAGTGCTGGCCGATCAGCCAGCTGACGGCGACGATGGCCCACCCGTAGACGTCCCGCCGGTCGCGGTGCACCAGGTAGAGGCCGACACCGCCGATGAAGAAGGGCGCGTACTCGGGCATCAGGACGATGTCGAGCAGCGGCATCTGCGCGTTCTCCGCGATCACCGCCGCCAGCGTCCAGCCCGCGCAGAACATGATCACCCTGCGGCGGTTCGCTCCGGGCAGCACGACGCACAGGGCGAACAGGGCGTAGAAGCGGACCTCCGCCCACAGCGTCCAGCACACCCCGAGCACCCGGTCCACGCCGAGCGGCATCTGGAGCATGGTCAGGTTGACCAGGGCGTCGCTGGGCGAGACGGCCTTGTAGGCCACCACCGGCAGCGCGAACACCGCCGTGACGATGAGCACCGCCACCCAGTAGGCGGGCAGCAGCCGGGAGGCGCGGGAGGCGAAGAACGACGTCAGGGGCCGGCCCCAGCCGCTCATGCAGATCACGAACCCGCTGATCACGAAGAAGACCTGGACGCCGAGGCAGCCGTAGGCGAACAGCGAGTGCAGGGTGGGGAACTGGTCCCGGGGCGAGGTGCCCCACGCCTCGGCGACCTCACCGCCGCGCCCGCCGTAGTGGTACAGCGCCACCATCAGCGCGGCCACCAGCCGCAGTCCGTCGAGGGCGCGCAGCCGGCCGCCGGAATCCCTTCTGCGCCGCGGGACGGTCGTGGCGCCCGGTGGGTCGACCGGCACGGTGACACCGGTCTGGGGCTTGCGGGGGCTGACGACCGTCTCGGTCACGCTGGAAACCTCTGTGTGGCTCGTATGTCCTCTGCCTGAGCCGCCTGTGGCGGGCGCCTGTCACCCTAGGACGAGAGTTGACGCAACTGCGTTCGATGGCGACAGGGTTCGCCCGCCGGTCTCCATGGGTTCATCCGGATGTCGCCGGGGGACGGGACGCCGGGCGGGACCGGCTCCGGAGAGCTCAGCGGCGTACCGCCTTGCGCAGGGCTCTGGCCCGCCGTACCACCTGGCGTGCGGTGGCATTGCGCGGCAGGAACGCCAGCCGCTGCGGGATGCCGCCGGGCAGCCCGAGCGCGGTCAGGCGGCGCTTCTTGAAGTAGCGCCGGGTGCGCGGCCCGAGATGCCGGGCGAGGAACTGCTCGGCCTGCGGACGCAGCTCAGGGTAGATCTGCGGCTGCATGGTGAACCCGAGGGCCGTGACGAGGGCGGGCAGCCGCTCGGCCGCCAGGAGGTCACCGTCCGTGTCGTTCTCCAGGTCGGGCAGCAGCGCGTCCGCCAGGGCGGTCGGCACCCGGTTGCTGTTCTGATACGGCGTCAGCCGCTCCAGCAGCAGCTCGGTGCCGATGCGCGCGGCCGGCAGGTCGTAGAACGCCGAGGCCGTGAACAGCGCGGTCGAGAAGCAGCCGACGACCAGCGCGGGCCGGGACCGGTCGAACAGCACCTCGGCGAGCACCGGCGTGTCCAGGACCGTGAGGTCCACACCGAGCTTCTCGGCCTCGGTCTCCAGGACACGGCTGTAGCGGGCCGGTGCGCTCGGGTGGGGCTTGAAGACGACCGTGCGGTGGCCGCGGGCGACCGCGCCCCGCATCATCCGCACGTGCAGGTCCTCTTCCTCCTCGGGGGAGAGGACGTTCAGCGCGGACAGGTACTGGCCGAGCAGCAGCGCCGAGTCACCGGGCACGTCCGGCAGTTCGGGCACGGTCTCGGTGACCTCGCCGAGCACCTTCAGGAACGCGGGCGTCGGCACCAGGTGCGCCGGCACGCCGAACTCCGTGAGCAGCACCGGCGTGAGCCCCGGCACCAGATCCAGGTGCAGCAGCCGCCGCACGCGCGTGCCGACCAGCGGGTCGAGCTTGTTGCGCGTGGGGCCGTAGCTCATCAGGCCGTCGGCGTAGACGTCGATGGGCGCGTCGGTGAACAGCTGGGCCAGCGTCAGGGCGGGCGGTACCTGGATCGACTCCAGCACCAGGCTCACCCGGTCGTCGCCGAGGCCCCACAGCAGCCGCAGGTAGCGCTCGAAGAGGGGGATGTCGTCGGAGCGCGGCGCCCAGGCCCCGGGGTGGAAGGGGCGGATGGCCTCGTTCCAGGACAGCACCTCGTCGAAGTGCTCGCGCAGCGGGGCGAACCCCGGCATCTCGTCGAGGGCCGGAGTGGTCTCCGGGGTCGTGACGTTGTTGAACACCAGCAGCACCCGGCGGTCCGGCTCCTCGAAGAGGCCCGAGTCGATCGCGGCGGCCAGGGTGGCGACGCCGTACAGCGTCGAGGCGCAGAAGATCTGAGTGGTCCCGGGCATCAGGCGGCCGCTCCCGTCGTGGTGACCCGGCGCCGCAGCCGCCGCAGCTTGGACGAGCGGTCCATGTCCATGGCCTCCAGTGCGTCGGCGAGCGCGTCCTGCGGCATGCGCCTGATGGCAGCCGCGCTCATCGACCGCAGCTGCCTGGCCACGGCCGGTTCGAACCTCTCCTCGTTGGAGAGGTGGTGGGCGATGATCGCGCAGTAGGTGCGTACCGCCTTCGGCAGCAGCCGGTCGGCATCGCGGTCCGCGGCCGTCTCCTCGATCACCTGGTCGAAGGCGCGGATGAAGTCGAGCTGGCGGACGTCGCCGATCTGGGTCAGGGACGAGGCGACCCCGCGCCGGTAGAACACGCCCAGCAGGCTCACCACGGCGAACGACTCCGCCTCGCGGTGCAGCTTCCAGATCCACGGCCGGTCCTCGGCCGTGCGCAGCCCGTCGGTGAAGTGGAGCAGGCCCTGGTCCACCAGGCGGCGGTGGTAGGCGCCGGCCCAGGCGTAGGCGTAGTCGACCGAGGTCGAGCGATGGGCGGGCAGGATCGCCTCGCGCGGGCTGAACACCTCCCAGCGCCTGCCGATCGGCACCCTGCTCACGGAACGGGCCCGGGCGGTGGCCTGCACATGGTCGGTGCGCACGAAGTCGCACCCCAACTCGTCCATCGCGGACACCAGTTCGGTGAAGTAGCCGGGGGCCAGCCAGTCGTCGCCGTCCAGGAACGTCAGGTACTCGCCCTGCGCCGCGTCCAGGCCGGTGTTGCGGGCGGTGGCGAGCCCACCGTTCTGCTCGTGGCGGATGTACCGCACCTGGGCGACATCCGAAAGCTCCTCGGCCGCTCGTTCGAGAATGGCCGGAGTTCCGTCCTTCGAATGGTCGTCGACCAGGATGAACTCGAAATCACGGTCGGCGTTCAACCGAAGGCTTCTGAGGGTGTCCGGGGCATATTGCTGCACGTTGTAGAACGGCACGATCACGGAAAGCTTAGGCACCCGCAAAACGTTAGGAGCCCGCCCGGCAGTGGAACTTTCCGATGAAGGTACACCGGGTGAACTCCATGTGTCAGAACGGTGCACCCCGTGTACTTCCCGCCTTCCAGCAGGCCAGTTCGGCTCTCGGTGGGCTGTTGTTAACTTTTCGTTGAGTCGCGGTTCCGCCATACCTAGGATTCGCTTCCTAGCGTCTTCGGCGTGCCAGTAAGTACACCGAAGCGCCCGCGAATCGCGGTCCTCGCGGACTCCGACACCCGATGGAAATGGGGTGCGCTGACCGCGGACCGCATCGCCCCGGGACCGTCCATGGAAACCGCATCGCGGGAGGGCGCGCAAGTCCGCCCCCGCCTCGACGGATTCCTGCTGCGCGGCCGGGCGACGCCCACCCCGCGCCAGCTTCAGGAAGTGGGCGTGCGCGCCGACTCACTGCGGGAGGTCACCGCCGTCGAGTTCCTGCGTGCCATGGCCGAGGAGTCCTACGACGTCCTGGTCCTCTCCCTCGTGGGCGGCGGTGTGCAGGCGATGCTGCACGGCCTGAAGCACGCCTGGCAGGACCGAACCGCTCGGCCCGTCGTCGTCACCGGCTACGTCGGCGTCGTCTATGAGAAGCTCGCCGACGGCCTGCTGCTGCGGCACGGCGCGGACCTCGTCCTCGCCAACTCCCGCCAGGACGCGGACCGTTTCCGGGCCGTGTACGAAGGGGTCGGCGCGGACGCGTCGGCGGTGACCGAGGTGGCCCTGCCCTTCCTCGGCGGCGCGCCGTACGAAGGCGAACACGACCCCTGCACGGTCGTCTTCGCCGCCCAGCCCTCCGTCCCGGAGAGCCGCAAGGACCGTACGTACCTGCTGAACCGGCTGGTGCAGCACGCCCGCCGGCACCCCGAGCGTGAGGTGCTGCTGAAGCTGCGCTCCAAGCCCGGCGAACACACCACCCACATCGAGGAGTTGCCGTACCAGAAGCTGGTGCAGCGCCTCGAACCGCCCGCCAACTTCCGCCTGGTGTACGGCAACATGGGCGAGGTCCTGGACCGCACCGACCTGCTGGTGACGGTCAGCTCCACGGCCGCCCTGGAGTCGCTGCACCGACGGATCCCCACGGTCGTCCTGACCGACCTCGGCATCCGCGAGTCGCTCGGCAACCACCACTTCGTGGGCTCCGGCTGCCTCGCCTCCTGGGACCAGCTCGACGCCGGGCACCGGCCCGTGCCCGACGAGGAGTGGGTCTCCCGCCAGGGCGTGGCCGCGGACGGCTCCTACGACTCCGCCTTCGACGCGGCCCGGGGCCGCATCGCCGCGCTGCTCGACCGGCCCGGTGGCCTGCCCCCGCTGGACCCGTACTACACCCCCGTCACCGCGCCCGGCTATCTGCCCGGGATCCTCGCCCGCCACCACCTCGGCCCCGACGGCGCCCCGCTGCCGGGCGCGCCCGCCGCCGACAAGGACCCCGGACCGGTCCGGCAGATCGTGCGCCGGGCGGCGCGCGGCGCCTACCGGCACGGCGTGCAGCGCGTGGCGCCCGTCATCCGGCGGATGGGCGAGCTGTGAGCCGCCCCGACACCCCTGCCCAAGGAGAAGACCCCATGTCCCGACCGGAAACGGGCCGAGGTGCCTCCGTGCGCCGCGTGCTCGCGGTGATCCCCGCACGCGGCGGCTCCAAGGGCGTGCCCGCCAAGAACCTCCTCCCCGTCGGCGGCGTCCCGCTGGTGGCGCGGACGGTGCGCGAGTGCCGCGCGGCCCGGCTGGTGACCGACGTCGTGGTCTCCACCGACGACCAGGCCATCGCGGCCGCCGCCCGGGAGGCCGGCGCCGAGGTCGTGCTGCGGCCCGCCGCCATCGCCGGCGACACCGCCACCTCCGAGGCCGCCGTCCTGCACGCCATGGACGCCCACGAGGCCCTGCACGGGGCGGTCGTGGACGTGGTCCTGCTCGTGCAGTGCACCAGCCCGTTCATCGTCCGCGAGGACATCGACGGGGTCGCCGGCGCGATCGTCGAGAACGGCGCCGACACCGCCGTCACCGTCGCGCCCTTCCACGGGTTCGTCTGGCGCGACGCCGACGACGAGGTGGCCGCGGGCAGCATCTCCGAGGCCGACGCGGCCCTCGGCGGCGGCTACGGCGTCAACCACGACAAGTCCTTCCGGCCCCGCCGCCAGGACCGCCCGCAGGACCTGCTGGAGACCGGCGCCGCCTACGCCATGGAGGCGACCGGCTTCCGCAAGCACCAGCACCGCTTCTTCGGCCGTACCGAACTGGTCCGCACCGACCCCGCGCGCGTGCTGGAGATCGACGACCCGCACGACCTCGCCCGCGCCCGGGCCCTCGCCCCGCTCTTCGACGCGGACCGGCCCGGCGCCCTCCCGACCGCCGACGACATCGACGCGGTCGTCCTCGACTTCGACGGCACCCAGACCGACGACCGGGTGCTCGTCGACTCCGACGGACGGGAGTTCGTCTCCGTGCACCGCGGAGACGGACTCGGCATCGCGGCCCTCCGCAGGAGCGGCCTGAAGATGCTGATCCTGTCCACGGAACAGAACCCTGTGGTCGCCGCCCGGGCCCGGAAGCTCAAGCTCCCGGTCCTGCACGGCATCGACCGCAAGGACCTCGCGCTGAAGCAGTGGTGCGAGGAGCAGGGCATCGCGCCGGAGCGCGTGCTCTACGTCGGCAACGACGTCAATGACCTCCCGTGCTTCGCCCTGGTGGGCTGGCCCGTGGCGGTCGCGAGCGCCCACGACGTCGTGCGCGGCGCCGCACGCGCGGTCACCACCGTCCCCGGTGGCGACGGCGCGATCCGAGAGATCGCCAGCTGGATCCTCGGCCCCTCTCTCGATTCCCTCACCAAGTAAGGACATCTCTGCCATGAGCACCAACTCCCGTATCCGCCGGTTCGGTTCGCGCGAGGTCGGCCCCGGCCGCCCGGTCTACGTCTGCGGCGAGATCGGCATCAACCACAACGGCGAGCTGGAGAACGCCTTCAAGCTCATCGACGCCGCCGCCGAGGCCGGCTGCGACGCCGTCAAGTTCCAGAAGCGCACCCCGGAGATCTGCACCCCGCGCGACCAGTGGGACATCGAGCGCGACACGCCCTGGGGCCGGATGACCTACATCGACTACCGCCACCGCGTGGAGTTCGGCGAGGACGAGTACCGCGCCATCGACGACTACTGCAAGTCCAAGAACATCGACTGGTTCGCCTCCCCGTGGGACACCGAGGCCGTCGCCTTCCTGGAGAAGTTCGACGTCCCGGCCCACAAGGTCGCCTCCGCCTCCCTCACGGACGACGAGCTGCTCCAGGCCCTGCGCTCCACCGGCCGCGCGGTGATCCTCTCCACCGGCATGTCGACGCCGAAGCAGATCCGCCACGCGGTGGAGGTCCTCGGCTCCGACAACATCCTGATGTGCCACGCCACGTCGACCTACCCGGCCAAGGCCGAGGAGCTCAACCTGCGGGTCATCAACACCCTCCAGCAGGAGTTCCCGAACGTCCCGATCGGCTACTCCGGCCACGAGACCGGCCTGCAGACCACCCTCGCCGCGGTCGCCCTGGGCGCCACCTTCGTCGAGCGCCACATCACCCTCGACCGCGCCATGTGGGGCTCGGACCAGGCCGCCTCCGTCGAGCCGCAGGGCCTGACCCGTCTCGTCCGCGACATCCGCACCATCGAGGCCTCCCTCGGCGACGGCGTCAAGAAGGTCTACGAGTCCGAGCTGGGCCCGATGAAGAAGCTGCGCCGCGTGGCCGGCGTGGTCGCCGAGGCGGAGATCGCCACGGCCGCGGGCGAGCCGGTCGGCGTCTGAACGCACCACCTCCACAACCCCCCTTACGACGGGACGGTCGTACGTCGATGAGCCCCCGCGCCGGGAACGCCGGCCCCCACACTCTCGCCTTCGTCGAGAGCCCGGTACAGCTGCTGAACGTGCTGGAGTGGGCGCACGCGCACGCCCCCGGCGTGGGGCTCACCCTCGTGGTGCTGTCGCCCCGCGACCCGATGACGCGCGGCCAGCTGCGGCGGATGTCCGACCTGGCCCGCGACGAGGGGCACGAGGTCCGCTGGGAGGAAGCGCGCGGCGGCCCCCTGGCGCCCTTCCGGACCATCGGCGGCCTGACCGGCCTGCTCCGCAGGGCACGCCGGGTCGTCCTGGGGGACCCCTTCTCCCGCTACGTCCAGCTGCTGCTGACGATCACCCATGCCCGTGACCTGGTCGTCGTCGACGACGGCACGGCGACCATGGAGTTCGTCGGGCAGCTGGCCCGGGGCGAGCGGCTGGTGCGCTGGCACCGCAAGGGCGGTCGCCCCGGCCCCCGGGACGTGATCTTCGCGCCGGTGTCGGCCTCGGCCCGCCGCCGCCTGACCCCCTCCGGCAGCCGCCGCATCGAGATCTTCTCCTCCATGCCGATGGAGGAGACCCCGGCGGGCGTCACGGTCGGCGCCAACACCTTCGCCTGGACCCGGGCCCGCTTCGGCCCGCCCCGCATCACCAAGGGCGCCGACCTGGTGGGCACGTCCCTGGTGGAGACCGGTGTGGTGGACGACGGCCGCTACCTGGAGGCCGTGCGCGCCCTGGCGAAGACCCACGGCGCCACGCGCTACTTCGCCCACCGCCGCGAGAGCACCGACAAGCTCCACCGCCTCGCGGTCGAGACGGGCCTGGAGATCGTCAGGCCCGAGCTGCCCCTGGAACTGATCGCCCGCCGCGGCCCCATCGGCCGCACCATCCTCAGCTTCCCCTCCACGGTCGTCCACACCCTGCCCCTCGCCCTGTCCGGCACGGAGGTCCGCGTGGCGGTCTGCGACATCGACCCGGCCTGGCTGACCGACAGCGCCTCGCCACGCGCCCAGGGCTTCCTGTCCGGCGTCACGGGCACGGCCCGGGACGTCCACCGGCTGTCCCCGACGGCCACACCGAAGCCGGCCGGCCCCACGGAATCGGCGGGCACGGCGGGCTTCACGGCCCCACCGGGCCCGGTAGGTCCGACCGGCCCGGCCGCGACGCCCGGGGCCGCCGGCGCGGTGGCCGCGGGTTGAGGCGACCCCGGCGGATCGGTCACAGCGGCCGCCGGAGGCCGGTGCCCGCACGCCGGCCTCCGGCGCCGTGCGGGCCCGGTGAACGCCCCGGGTCATGGCCGTCCGGGAAGCCGAGCGGATCCGACGAGGCCGGATCTGCACGCGTGCCCGGCCTTGCCCGCGCCGGTACCGTGCGGTCGCCGTGGCCGGGCCGCTCGCGTCGCGCGGATCCGTCCGGCCACCGTCCCGCCCGGCAGGTGCGGCCGGGGACGCGGAGCCGACTCGCCTGCGCCGCGCCGCGTCCGGCCGGTCAGCCGGAAGCCGCGTCGGTGGCCTGCACCGGAGCTGCGGGCGCCTGGTCCGTGACAGGCGCACCGGCCGGCGCCGGCCGGCGCGCCAGCAGGAACGCGCGCGGCATCTTCTCCTCGCCCTGCGGCGCGCGCAGCACCCGGGCGTACATCTCCAGGCCCGCCGCTTCGAGGTGCGCGGCGACCGTGTCCGGCGTGCGCCAGTAGTAGTCGAGCGAGATCTCCCGGCCGTAGCGCTCGGTCAGGCGCTGGTGCCCGTCCTCGTCCCCGGACTGGAAACCGAGCAGCACGGGAGCGCCCGGCAGCAGGACCCGGCGGAACCCGGCGAAGACGGACGGCAGGTGAGCGTCCGGCACATGGATGATCGAGTAGAGCGCGACGATGCCGCCCAGCGTGTCCTCCGGCAGGTCCAGCGCCGTCATCGAACCGACGTGGAAGCGCAGCTCGGGGTGCGTCCGGCGGGCCAGGGCCACCATGCGGGGCGACATGTCGATCCCGAACACCGGCAGCCCGGCCTCGTGCAGCCGGGCCGTCACGTACCCCGGACCGCTGCCGATGTCCGCGACCGGCGGCCCGGCCGTCCCGGCTGCCCGGACCAGCTCCACGAAGGTCGTCAGCAGGGCCCGCTCCAGTGGTCTGCCGGCCAGGCTGTCGGGGTGTTCGGCGGCGTAGGCCTCGGCGATGGAGTCGTACGAGGCCTGCGTGGACTGTAAGAAATCGGGGGAGCGCACGGCGCGCAGACTAGCGGGGCGCTCGTCCGGCAGATGAACGAGCCCGTGTTCGCCGCGCAGAGCGTGGTATCCGTGGAGAGGATGGATGGATACCGGAGCCGTGGCACTGGTGTGTTCGAAGTCACACTCCGGGAGATGGATGGCCCGCCCAGGCCCAAAAGGCAGGCGAGCATACCCATCTCACTTGATAGCTATGCGTCCGGCGGTCATATTTTCTTCCCCTTTCGGGTTGAAGTTTTGTTGATCCAGGGTCGGTCGACCGCCTCGGCGCCCTACCCTTCAAAGGGTGAAGCCACTGATGTCACTGGAGTCCGAGGTCGATCTTCCCGGCGGAGCCGTACTTCCCGGTGCACTGCCCGACGCCCTGCGGGCCGAGCTCATCGCGTTCCGACGCGACATGCACATGCACCCGGAGCTCGGCAACCAGGAGTTCCGCACGACCGCCGCCATCAAGGAGCGGCTCGAGCGGGCGGGCCTCAAGCCGCGCGTGCTCGCCGTGGGGACCGGCCTCGTCTGTGACATCGGCGTGGAGGGCGAGCAGTGGGACGGCGGTCCCAGCATGCTCGCCCTGCGGGCCGACATCGACGGCCTGCCCATCCCGGACACCAAGACGGAGTGCCCGTACCGCTCGACCGTGCCCGACCGGGCGCACGCCTGCGGCCACGACGTGCACACCACCGTCGTCCTGGGTGCCGGCCTGGTCCTCGCCGAGCTGCACCGGCAGGGCGCGCTGCCCCGTCCCGTCCGGCTGATCTTCCAGCCCGCCGAGGAGGTGCTGCCCGGCGGCGCCGCCGACGCCATCAAGAGCGGGGCACTGGAAGGCGTCGGCGCGATCATCGCCTTGCACTGCGACCCCCGCGTGGACGCCGGAAAGATCGGGCTCCGCGAGGGCCCCATCACCTCCGCCTGCGACCGGCTGGAGATCGGCCTCGACGGCCCGGGCGGCCACACCGCCCGCCCCCACCTCACGACCGACCTGGTCACCGCCGCGGCCCGCGTCGTCACCGACGTGCCCGCGCTGGTCGGCCGTCGCTTCGACAGCCGCAGCGGACTCGCCATCACCTGGGGCCGCGTCGAGTCGGGCCACGCGCCGAACGTGATCCCGCAGCACGCCGAGCTCTCCGGCACCGTGCGCTGCCTCGACATCGAGGCGTGGCGGCAGGCCCCCGACGTCGTGGTCGCGGCGATCGACGAGGTCGCCAACCTCCACCGCGCCAAGTCGGAGATCAACTACGTGCGCGGCGTCCCGCCGGTCGTCAACGAGCCCGGCGTCACCGAACTGCTGCGCGAGGCCATGATCGCCCGGCGCGGCGTCGAGTCCGTGGAGGGCACCGAGCAGAGCCTCGGCGGCGAGGACTTCTCCTGGTACCTGGAGCACGTCCCCGGCGCGATGGCCCGCCTGGGCGTCCGCACCCCCGGCGAACGCCACGTGCGCGACCTCCACCAGGGTGACTTCGACGTCGACGAGTCCGCCATCACGGTAGGCGTGGAACTCTTCACAGCCGCAGCCCTGGTCAACGGCCTCCGCTAGGCACCCACCCGGAGGAACCCGACCTGGGATTCCGGCCATTGTGCCGGGGCGGCGGTCTCCGACCGTCTTTGGGGACGCGGGGAACGGCGTGACCAGCCACGACGCCCCCGCCCACGGCCACGGCCACGGCTTCAGGCCCCGCGCCCCGGCGCCCCGGCGGGCGGGGCCCTGCCCTTCGCCGGGGCCGAGGGGAAGCTGACCGTCTTTGGGGGCGCGGGGAACGGCGTGACCAGCCACGACGCCCCCGCCCACGGCCACGGCCACGGCTTCAGGCCCCGCGCCCCGGCGCCCCGGCGGGCGGGGCCCTGCCCTTCGCCGGGGCCGAGGGGAAGCTGACCGTCTTTGGGGGCGCGGGGAACGGCGTGACCAGCCACGACGCCCCCGCCCACGGCCACGGCCACGGCTTCAGGCCCCGCGCCCCGGCGCCCCGGCGGGCGGGGACCTGCCCTTCCCCGGGGCCGAGGGGAAGCTGACCGTCTTTGGGGGCGCGGGGAACTGCGCGACCAGCCACGACGCCCCCGCACACGACCCATGACCCCAGCACCCCGGGGCAACCGGACACCCCCCCACAACGCCCCCCGGTTGCGAGCGGCGCAGCCCCACGGCAGCCTGGAGCGCGTGGCGAGGTAGACACGCGCCGTGTCCCCGAGTACACCTTTCGACCCCGTTCGATCCCGTGGTTCACAAGGGCGTAACCGGCCATCGGCACGAATGGATAACGGCCCCGCGGCGAACCGTTCCCAGGAGTGTCTACGCGCGTTAATGTGCGCCGAACCGAGCACCCACTGCGGGGCTTTGGAGAATGGGGAACTTCAGATGCGTCGGATTTCCAAACTGACCCGCGTCGCGGTGGGGGTCGCGTCGCTCGGGCTCGTCGCCACGGCCTGCGGCGGCACCAGCAGCGACAGCGGCGACAGCGACAGCAGCGAGCGCGGCGTCGCGATCGCGTACGACGTCGGCGGCAAGGGCGACCAGTCCTTCAACGACGCCGCCTACGCCGGCCTGACCAAGGCCAAGGACGAGTTCGGCTACAAGACGGCCGACATCGAGCCCACCGAGGGCGAGACGGACGCCGACAAGGAGCAGCGCCTGGCCTCCCTGGCCAAGCAGGGCTACAACCCGGTCATCGGCGTCGGGTTCGCCTACGGCCCGGCGATGAAGAACGTGGCCGCCAAGTACCCGAAGACCACCTTCGGCATCGTGGACTCCGTGGTCGAGGGCAAGAACGTCGCTTCCCTCGTCTTCGCCGAGGAGCAGGCCTCGTACCTCGCCGGCGTCGCCGCCGCCAAGGCCACGAAGTCGGACGTCGTCGGCTTCGTGGGCGGTGTGGACATCCCGCTGATCCACAAGTTCGAGGCCGGCTACAAGCAGGGCGTGGAGGACACCAAGCCCGGCGTCCAGGTCCTGTCGCAGTACCTGACCCAGACGGCTGAGGAGGGTGGTTTCTCCAGCCCGGACAAGGGCAAGGCCGCTGCCGAGGGCCAGATCGAGAAGAAGGCCGACGTGCTCTACGCGGCCGCCGGCCTGTCCGGTCAGGGCGTGATCGAGGCCGCCGCCAAGGCCAAGGTCTGGGCGATCGGCGTCGACTCCGACCAGTACAAGCAGGCCGCTCTGGCCCCGTACAAGAACTACATCCTCACGTCCGCGCTCAAGGACGTCGGCGGAGCGGTCTACGCGCTGTCCAAGTCGGTCCAGGACGGCAAGCCGCTGACCGGCACCAAGACCTTCGACCTGAAGGTCAACGGCGTGGGCCTGTCCGAGTCGAACCCGGAGTTCGCCAAGGTCGCGGGCCTCAAGGAGGCCGTGGACAAGGCGAAGCAGGGCATCGACGACGGCTCCATCAAGGTGAAGACCGAGTAGTACCGCCCCCGGAGGCGGCAGAGCGGGCGGACACCCCAGGGTGTCCGCCCGCTCTGTGCTTCCCGTACCGGCGCACGCTCCCCGGCTGCCGGATGAACTCGCCGTGCCCCCTTCCGAATCGCCGCCCGCCCGCTGCCCGGCCGCAGCCGACGACGCACAGGGCACACGCACACGCCGATGCCGGGCCCCACCCCGCGCGAACCGGCACAGGACCGGCCCGGCGCGGATCCGACCGGATCACCCAGCGCCACCCCCCGTTTGCGGTCGGCAACGCCCCGGCCAAGGCCCGGTGATGGCTTGGCCACGGGCGCATAACAAGGTGGACAGAAGGGGTTTTCAGGCAGGTCTACGCGCGTTAATCTGCGGCGAAGCCAGCGCTGAAGCTGAACCGTCCCGGCGCTGTGCGACCTCGTTGTACGACAGGAGCACCCACACATGCGCCGGATTTCCCGGATCACGGTCGCAGGCGCAGCGACCGCCTCCCTGGCCCTCGCGCTCTCCGCCTGCGGCGGCACCTCGACCTCCGCCGGGTCGTCGGACTCGAAGGGCGACAAGGGTCTCGCCATCGCCTACGACGTCGGCGGCAAGGGCGACCAGTCCTTCAACGACGCCGCGTACGCGGGCCTGGAGCAGGCGAAGAAGGAGTTCGGGTACCAGACGGCCGACGTGGAGCCCACCGAGGGTGAGACGGACGCCGACAAGGAGCAGCGCCTGGCCTCCCTCGCCAAGCAGGGCTACAACCCGGTCATCGGTGTCGGCTACGCGTACGCCTCGGCCGTGAAGGGTGCTGCCGAGAAGTTCCCGGACACCACCTTCGGCATCGTCGACGACTCCACGATCAACACCAAGAACGTGGCCGACCTGGTCTTCAACGAGGAGCAGGCCTCCTACCTGGCCGGCGTCGCCGCCGCCAAGACCAGCAAGAGCAAGGTCGTCGGCTTCGTGGGCGGTGTGGACATCCCGCTGATCCACAAGTTCCAGGCGGGCTTCGCGCAGGGCGTGAAGGACACCGACCCGAAGGTCAAGGTGCTCTCCCAGTACCTCACCCAGACGGCCGAGGAGGGCGGTTTCGCCAGCCCCGACAAGGGCAAGACGGCTGCCGAGGGCCAGATCGAGAAGAAGGCCGACGTCGTCTACGCGGCCGCCGGCCTGTCCGGCCAGGGTGTCATCGAGGCCGCCGCCGCCAACAAGGTGTGGGCCATCGGTGTCGACTCCGACCAGTACCAGCAGGAAGCCCTCGCCAAGTACAAGGACTCCATCCTGACCTCGGCGATGAAGGACGTCGCCAAGGCGGTGTACAACCTGGCGAAGTCGGTCGAGGACGGCAAGCCCGAGACCGGTATCGTTCGTGGCGATCTGAAGACCGGCGAAGTGAGCCTGTCGAACTCCAACCCGAAGTTCGCGGACAACGCCGAGCTTCAGGCAGCCATCAAGACGGCCAAGGAGAAGATCATCAGCGGCGAGATCAAGGTCAAGAGCAGCTGACGAGCGACTGCCTCGAAGCAGGCGGTAACCCCCGGGGTTACGTCCGCTCGACGGGGTACGGGGAGCTGCTCCTCGTACCCCGTTGCCGCGGGGCGTCGGCCCCTTTGTATGCCGTAGGGGCGCTACGCGCGTAGACGACCCCCGTCCCCAGGAGAGTGCGCCATCAAAGCGTCCAGCAGCCCTCCGGCCGGAGCGGCGGTCAACGAATCGGTGACCGCCGTCGAACTCGCCGGGATCACCAAGCGTTTCCCCGGGGTCGTGGCCAACCACGACATCCACCTCACCGTCCGCAAGGGCACCGTGCACGCCCTCGTCGGCGAGAACGGCGCCGGCAAGTCGACGCTGATGAAGATCCTCTACGGCATGCAGAAGCCGGACGAGGGCACCATCGCCGTGAGCGGCGAGCAGGTCAGCTTCTCCTCGCCGGCCGACGCCATCGTGCGCGGCATCGGCATGGTCCACCAGCACTTCATGCTCGCCGACAACCTCACGGTCCTGGAGAACGTGGTCCTCGGCAGCGAGAACCTCTACGGCATCGGCGCCAAGGCCCGCCGCAAGATCAAGGAACTCTCCGAGCGCTACGGCCTCGGCGTCGAGCCCGACCTCCTCGTCGAGGAGCTCGGCGTCGCCGCCCGCCAGCGCGTGGAGATCCTCAAGGTCCTCTACCGCGGCGCCACCACCCTCATCCTCGACGAGCCGACCGCCGTGCTCGTGCCGCAGGAGGTCGACGCCCTCTTCGCCAACCTGCGCGAACTGCGCTCCGAGGGCCTGTCGGTCATCTTCATCTCCCACAAGCTCGGCGAGGTGCTCTCCGTCGCCGACGAGATCACCGTCATCCGCCGCGGCACCACCGTCGGCACGGCCGTCCCCGCCGAGACGACGCCCCGTCAGCTCGCCGAGATGATGGTCGGCAGCGAGCTGCCCACGCCCGAGACGGCCGAGTCCACGGTCACCGACCGGCCGGTGATCAGCGTCGACAAGCTGCGCCTGGCGGCCCCCGGCGGCAAGGCCCTCCTCGACGACATCAGCTTCACCATCCACGCGGGCGAGGTCCTCGGCATCGCCGGCGTCGAGGGCAACGGCCAGACCGAGCTCGTCGACGCCCTCATCGGCCTGAGGTCCGCCGACACCGGCACCATCCGGCTCGCCGACGAGGAGATCACCGCCTGGCCCACCCGCCGCCGCCGCGAGCAGGGCATCGGCTACATCCCCGAGGACCGGCACCGCCACGGCCTCCTCCTGGAGGCACCCCTCTGGGAGAACCGCATCCTCGGCCATGTCACCGAGAAGCCGCTGGCCAAGGGCGTCTGGCTGGACCCGAAGGCGGCCCAGGAGGACACCCGGCGGATCGTCACGGAGTACGACGTCCGCACCCCCGGCATCGACGTCACCGCCGCCTCCCTGTCCGGCGGCAACCAGCAGAAGCTGATCGTCGGCCGCGAGATGAGCCACAAGCCGCGCTTCCTCATCGCCGCACACCCCACCCGGGGCGTGGACGTCGGCGCCCAGGCCGCCATCTGGGACCACATCCGCGAGGCGCGCCGCGAGGGCCTGGCCGTGCTGCTGATCTCCGCCGACCTGGACGAGCTGATCGGCCTGTCCGACACGCTGCGTGTGATCTACAACGGCAAGCTGGTCGCGGACGCCGACCCGGCCACCATCACCCCCGAGGAGCTCGGCTCGGCCATGACCGGTGCCGCCACCGGTCACCTGGAGCACGACGACACCCCCGAGATCTCGAAGGCCGACGCCCCCGAGTCTCCGGAAGACGAGGCCCGCTGATGAAGAAGTTCGACAAGGAGCGCCTGCTCCTCGCGGTGGCCGGACCGGTCATCGCGCTGGCCGTGGCCTTCGTCCTGAGCGCGATCGTGCTGCTCGCCTCGGGCAAGAGCCCCTTCGAACCGTTCGCCCTGATGTTCGAGCAGCTCGGCTTCTCCGACATCCAGGTCCTGATCATCAACCAGGCCTCGATGTACTACATCGCGGCCCTCGCGGTGGCCATCGGCTTCCGGATGAACCTGTTCAACATCGGCGTCGACGGCCAGTACCAGCTCGGCGCCATGATGGCCGCCATCGTCGGCGCCCACGTGAACACGCCCGCCGCGATCCAGGTCCCGCTGCTGCTCCTGACGGCCGTCCTCACCGGCGCCTTCTGGGCCGGCATCGCCGGTGTCCTCAAGGTCACCCGCGGCGTCAGCGAGGTCGTCGCCACGATCATGCTCAACGCGATCGCCACCTCCGTGATCGCCTACCTGTGGCTGCCGGACGTCTTCGGCGTGAAGGTCGGCAACAACAACACCACCGGCGAGATGTACGAGTCCGGCTGGATCCCCGGCATCCCCATCGGCGCGGCCGGCGAGATCTACGGCCTGGTGCTGCTCGCCGTGCTGCTCGGCATCGGCTACTGGGTCGTCCTCAACCGCACCCGCTTCGGCTTCGACCTGCGCGCCTCCGGCGCCTCGCAGACCGCCGCCGCGGCCAGCGGCGTCGACCCCAAGCGCATGGTGCTCAGCGCCATGCTGATCTCCGGCGGCATCGCGGGCCTCGCCGGCCTGCCGATCCTGCTCGGCGACACCCACACCTACAGCCTGAACTTCCCCACCGGCATCGGCTTCCTCGGCATCGGCATCGCCCTGCTGGGCCGCAACAGCCCCGTCGGCATCGCCTTCGCCGCCCTGCTGTGGGCCTGGCTCGACAAGGCCTCGCCCGAGCTCGACTTCCACGGCTACGACAAGGAGATCGCGGTCATCATGCAGGGCCTGATCGTGCTCTCGGTCGTCGTCTCCTACGAGGCCGTCCGCGAATGGGGCCTGCGCCGCCAGCAGCGCCGCGTCGGTGCCGAACTCGCCGCCGGTCACGTCCTCGGCGCCCAGAACACGAAGGAGGTGGCTGGCCGATGACCACCGCGACCGACGTCAACCAGCCCTCGCTGCAGCCCGCGGCGCCGACCGGCCGACGCCTGTCGTGGCCCGTCCTGCTGCTCGTCATCGCCGGAGGCCTGGCACTCACCTCGATCGTCCGGATCATCACGGGCGCCGACGGCATCACCAACGTCAGCCAGATGTCCACCGCGCTCCAGCTCGCCGTGCCGATCGGCCTCGCCGGTCTCGGCGGTCTGTGGGCCGAGCGCGCGGGCGTGGTCAACATCGGCCTCGAAGGCATGATGATCCTCGGCACCTGGTTCGGCGCCTGGGCCGGCTTCCAGTGGGGGCCGTGGACCGGTGTCCTGGTGGGCATCGCCGGCGGTGCGATCGGCGGTCTGCTGCACGCCTTCGTCACCGTCACCTTCAACGTCAACCACATCGTCTCCGGTGTGGCCATCAACATCCTCGCCCTCGGCGCCACCCGCTACCTCGCGCCCCTCGCCTTCGAGGGCCACACCGGCGGCTCCGCCAAGCAGTCCCCGGCGGTGGAATCCCTCGGGAACTTCACGGTCCCCGGACTGTCCGACGCCCTGCGGGACCTCAACGCCCACGGCTGGTTCCTGATCTCGGACCTCGCCGGCCTGCTCGGCGGCCTCGTCACCAACGTGTCCTGGCTGACGCTGATCGCCGTCGCGCTGATCCCCGCCACCTGGTGGATCCTGTGGCGCACCGCCTTCGGCCTGCGCCTGCGCTCCTGCGGCGAGAACCCGGTGGCCGCCGAGTCCCTCGGCGTCAACGTCTACAAGTACAAGTACATCGCCGTCGTCATCTCCGGCGGCCTGGCCGGCCTCGGCGGTGTGTTCCTGTCCATCGTGGCCAACCCCTTCTACCTGGAGGGCCAGGTCAGCGGACGTGGCTTCATCGGCCTGGCGGCGATGATCTTCGGCAACTGGATGCCGGGCGGCCTCGCCCTCGGCGCGGGCCTGTTCGGCTACACCGACAGCCTCAACCTGCGCGGTGGCTCCGCCAACGTCCACGCCCTGCTGCTGCTCGGCGCGCTGCTGCTGATCATCGGCGCGATCTGGCTGGTCGTCCGCAAGAAGTACGTCCCGGCCGTGTGCACGCTGGTCGCCGGAGCCCTGGTGTTCGCCTGGTACGCGACCACCGACGAGGTCCCGAACCAGGTCGTCTCCGCCACGCCGTACGTCATCACCCTGGTCGTCCTCGCCCTGTCCGCGCAGCGGCTGCGGATGCCGAGGGCGAACGGCATGCCGTACCGGAAGGGGCAGGGCAAGTGACCGGCGCCGGTCCCGCCGTCGACTGGGAGAAGCTGCGTGCGGTGGCCCGGGACGCCATGTCCCGGGCGTACGCCCCCTACTCCGGCTACCCGGTCGGCGTGGCGGCCCTGGTCGACGACGGCCGGATCATCTCCGGCTGCAACGTCGAGAACGCGTCGTACGGACTCGGCCTGTGCGCCGAGTGCGGCCTGGTGTCGGAGCTGCACAACACCGGCGGTGGCCGTCTGACGCACTTCACCTGCGTCGACGGCAACGGCGACACACTGGTCCCGTGCGGGCGCTGCCGCCAGCTGCTCCACGAGTTCGGCGGCCCGGACCTCCTGCTGGAGACCCCCGCGGGGGTCCTGCCGCTGTCCGCGATGCTGCCCCAGGCCTTCGGCCCGGACCACCTCAGCAAGTAACCCCCGTGCGGCCCCTCTGAGTTGCTCACGCGACCGGCTCAGGGGGGCCGTACGGCTTCTGGAACCCTCGGAAGGAAGCCAAGCCATGGCCATGGACGTCATCTCCGTCATCCGCACCAAGCGGGACCGCGGTGAACTCAGCGACGCGCAGATCGACTGGGTCATCGACGCGTACACCCGCGGGGAGGTCGCCGACGAGCAGATGTCCGCCCTCGCCATGGCGATCCTGCTGAACGGCATGAACCGCCGCGAGATCGCCCGCTGGACCGCCGCGATGATCGCCTCCGGCGAGCGCATGGACTTCTCGTCGCTGTCCCGCCCGACCGCCGACAAGCACTCCACGGGCGGCGTCGGCGACAAGATCACCCTGCCGCTGGCCCCCCTGGTCGCCGCCTGCGGAGCCGCCGTACCGCAGCTGTCCGGCCGCGGCCTCGGCCACACCGGCGGCACCCTCGACAAGCTCGAAGCGATCCCCGGCTGGCGGGCGCTGCTGTCCAACGAGGAGATGCTGCACGTCCTCGACACCACCGGCGCGGTGATCTGCGCGGCGGGCGACGGACTGGCCCCCGCCGACAAGAAGCTCTACGCCCTGCGGGACGTCACCGGCACGGTCGAGGCCATCCCGCTGATCGCCTCCTCGATCATGTCCAAGAAGATCGCCGAGGGCACGGGCTCGCTGGTCCTGGACGTGAAGGTCGGCACCGGCGCCTTCATGAAGACCATCGAGGACGCCCGCGAACTGGCCTCCACGATGGTCGGCCTGGGCACGGACCACGGCGTCAGGACGGTCGCGCTCCTCACCGACATGGCCACGCCCCTCGGCCTGACCGCCGGCAACGCCCTGGAGGTCCGCGAGTCGGTGGAGGTCCTGGCGGGCGGCGGCCCCGCGGACGTGGTCGAGCTGACGATCGCCCTGGCCCGCGAGATGCTGGAAGCGGCCGGGGTGAAGGACGCCGACCCGGCGAAGGCCCTGGCCGACGGCTCGGCCATGGACGTGTGGCGCCGCATGATCGCGGCCCAGGGCGGCGACCCGGACGCGGCGCTGCCGGTGGCCCGCGAGCAGCACGTGATCAAGGCCCCTTCCTCCGGAGTCCTGACCCGCCTCGACGCCTACGGCATCGGCGTCGCGGCCTGGCGTCTCGGTGCGGGCCGTGCCCGCAAGGAGGACCCGGTCCAGGCGGGCGCGGGCGTCGAGATGCACGCCAAGCCCGGTGACGAGGTCACCGAGGGCCAGCCCCTGCTGACCCTCCACACGGACACACCGGAGCGCTTCGAGTACGCCCTCCAGTCGGTCGAGGGCTCCTACGACATCGCAGCACCGGGAACGGCCTTCACAGCGTCGCCGGTGGTGCTGGAGCGGATCGCCTGACCTGGGGCTTTCCCCTTCGGGTGAACGGGACCGGTGGACCCCCGCCGGTCCCGTTCGGCATGCTGGGACCGGTGACGCACTGATTGGCGTCCCGCCATGAGCGCACTCACCGTCGACCACTCGCCGACCAACGGGCACGAGTGGGACGACCTCGTCCGGATCTGGCAGGAGACGGACGCGCCAGAGGGCTGCAAGGTGGAGATCATCGAGGGGATCGTCTCCGTGGCACCGCCGCCGTCCAACGCCCACAACGACATCGCCGACTTGGTTCAGCGAGCCCTGTACGAGGTCGTCCCCAGGCACTGGGGCATCTACCAGACTCTGGGTACGGCGGTGCCGTCCCGTGACGGGCTCTACATCCCTGATCTCGCCGTAGCCCCCAGGCAGGTGCTGCGTGACGAGGGTGGCAACTTCATCCCAGCGGCTGCCGCCGAACTCATCGTCGAGATCACGTCCAAGTCGAACGCGGCGCACGACCGGATCAAGAAGGCCGCAGGCTGCGCCCAGGCGGGTGTGCCGTTGTACCTGCTCATCGACGGCTGGGCCCCCGGCGGCCCCACCATCACGCTCTACGGCGAACCGCCACGGGATGTCCACCGGGTCCTCGATGCGGGCAAGTTCGGAGAACGCATCGCGCTGCCCGAGCCCTTCGGCCTCGAACTCGACACCGGCGAGTTCGCCGGGCACTGAATCACCCCAGCGCAGCCGCACGGCGCCTCACCGCCGGTGACGAGGGCAGCGGGCGCGGCAGGGCCGGATCGTTGAGGCATACAGCCAACCGCGGGACGGACAGCCGCGATGAGTTACCGCCGCCCGCCCGGTCTACCGATCGTGGACGCCATGACACCGCCCGTGCTCGTACTGCCCGGCCCCGTCACCCGGGACGAGGTGAGAGGGCTCAGTGAGGATGTGCGGGCACTGCTGCACGGCAGCGGTGCCCGGGTCGTGGTGTGCGATGTCGCGGGCCTGGGGCCGCCGGGCCTCGCCGCCGTCGACCTGCTGGCGAGGCTTCAGCTCGCCGCCCGCCGCGCCGGGGGGCGGATCCGGCTGCGCGACCCCGACCCGGCCCTACGCGCCCTGCTCGACCTGGTCGGTCTCCGCTTCGAGGTGGAGGGGGAGGTCGAAGAGCGGGAACCAGCGCTGGGTGTCGAGGAAGCAGTGGAACCCGGTGATCCGGCCGTCTGAGATCTCCAGCACCTGGACCGCCCACGGCGTGAAGCCGCCCTTCTCGGGGTCCGGCTTGTACTGGGCGAACCCCGGCAGGCCGTTGACCTGGACGGGCACCAGCCGCGAGCCCGCGCAGGGCGCGCCGAGGGTGGTCATGAAGCCGGTGATGTCGCGCGTGCCGGTCAGCCACAGGTCGAACGGCGGCATCGTCATGACCGCGTCCTCGTGCAGCAGCGTCGTCAGCGCCGTCATGTCGTAGCCCTCGAAGGCCGCCACATAGCGGTCCAGCAGCTTCTGCTGGTCCTCGTCCAGCGGGTCGGAGACGGCCGCCTCGGCGCCCGGCTCCTGCCGCTCGGCGAGGGTGGCGCGGGCCCGCTGGAGGGCGCTGTTCACCGACGCCACCGAGGTGTTCAGCAGCTCGGCGACCTCACTGGCCTTCCAGGCGAGGACCTCGCGCAGGATCAGCACGGCCCGCTGCTTGGCCGGGAGCTTCTGCAGGGCGGCCATGAACGCGAGCCGCACGGACTCCTTGGCGATCGCCGCCTCCGCCGGGTCACCGGTGGTGGGCAGCACACGGGCGTCCGGCATGGGCTCCAGCCAGGTGTTGTCCGGTCGGGGGGTGAGGGCGGCCTGGGCGAGCGGGGTGGACTCGGTCAGGTCCATGGGCCGGGCGCGCTTGTTGCCCGCGGTCAGCATGTCCAGGCACACGTTGGTCGCGATGCGGTAGAGCCAGGAGCGCAGGCTGGAGCGGCCCTCGAACTTGTCGTAGCTGCGCCAGGCGCGGATCATCGTGTCCTGCACCGCGTCCTCCGCCTCGAAGGACGAGCCGAGCATCCGGTAGCAGTATCCCGTCAGCTCCGTCCGGTGTGCCTCCAGCCTGCTGTCCAGATCCGTCGGTGCCGTCGTGCCGTTCGCCATCTCCACCCACCCCTGTGGACGTTCTGTTCACGCGCCTTTGCGCCCCAGCACTTCGGAAGCTACCGCAGCCCACTGACAACGACCCCCCGAGCGCACAAAGGCGCAGGTGGGAGCAGGTGATCCAAAACCGGCCCGACCAGAGCGCCGGTCTTCACACCAGCTCCTTGACCGACATGAGCAGATGCAGGTGCTCGCCGGCCGCCGCGACCGGATCCGCCTCGTCCGGCACCGCGTGCAACAGCGCCCGCTGCCCCGCCCCGAGCAGTTCCAGCCGCACCCGCGGGCTCTCGAAGGACGTCAGGGCGTCCAGCAGGTAGGCCGGGTTGAACGCGACCGGCATCTCGTCGGCGCCGGTCAGCGTGGCGGGCAGCCGCTGGGCCGCCACGTCGTCGCCGTAGCCGGCGCGCAGCCGCACGGATCCGCCCGCCGAGAAGTCGAGCCGCACGGGGCTGTTCGCCTCCGCCACCACCGCGACCCGCCGCACCGCCTCCGTGAGGTCCTCGCGCGTCACCTCGGCGACCGCGGCCCCCGCCATGTCGAACAGCGACGTGTACGCCGGCAGCCGCCCGTCCAGCAGCCGCAGCGCGGTGCGCGTCCGCCCGCCCTCGAAGCCGACCAGCCCGCCGCCCCCGCCCGGCTCCCACCCGATCCGCAGGTCCCCGCAGCGCCCCAGCGACCGCGCCACGTCCAGCAGCCGCCGCGCCGGCAGCAGCGTCTCCACGACCCCGTCACCGGCGGCGGCCTCCGGCTTCCACTCCAGCCGCCGCACCGCGTACCGGTAGCGGTCCGAGGCCGACAGGGTCATCTTCCCGCCGTCGAGGCGCAGTTGTACGCCCGTCAGCAGGGGCAGCGTGTCGTCGCGTCCGGCGGCGACCGCCACCTGGGCGACGGCGGTCGCGAAGGCGGCGGCGTCGACGGTGCCGTAGGGCGCGGGCGGCCCGGGCGGGGACGGGTACTCCGCGAGCGGCAGCGTCGACAGCCCGAAGCGCGTACCGTCCGCCTCCACCGTGAACCGCGAGCGCTCCAGCACACAGCCCACCGGCCCGTCCGGCAGCACCCGGCAGACGTCCAGCAGCCGCCGCCCCAGGACGAGCACCCGCCCGGGCGCGGGGACCTCCGCGTCGGCCTCCGCCCGTACCGCCGCCTCGAAGTCGAAGCCCGTCACGGCCAGCCGCCCCGCGTCCGCCTCCAGCAGCAGCCCGCCCAGCACCGGCACCGGTGTCCGCCCGGGCAGCGCGCGGGCCGCCCGGCCCACGGCATCGGCGAACTCCGTACGGTCGATGCGGAACTCCATGAAAAATCCCCCTGTTCGGAACCGGTGATCAGCCGGCGCGGACGTTATCCGCACCCACTGACAACCGGTCCCGACCAGGGGGGTGCCGCCGAGTCTCAGGCGGCCGTGGCCAGTTCACGGCGCTGGAGCCGGGCCGCCCGGGTACCGAAGACCGTGATCGTGACGACGCCCAGGACCGCCAGGAGTCCGACCCCGACCGTCCCGGCCCAGCCGCCCGCGTGGAAGGCGATCGCGCCGACCGTGCTGCCCGCGCTGGATCCGATGTAGTACGCGGACTGGTACAGCGCCGACGCCTGGGCGCGGCCGTGCGTGGCCGTCTTGCTGACCGCGGAGGAGGCGACCGCGTGGCCCGCGAAGAAGCCCGCCGTGATGAGGACCAGGCCCGCCAGGACCAGCGCGAGCGAGCCCGCCAGGGACAGCAGCAGGCCCGCCGTCGTCGTACCGCCCGCCGCGTACAGCGCGCCCCGCCGGCCCAGCCGCCCGACCAGCCGGCCCGCCGTCGACGCCGACACCGTGCCGACCAGGTACACCAGGAAGATCGAGCCGATGATGCCCTGCGGCAGCGAGAACGGCGCTTCGGTCAGCCGGTAGCCGATGACCGTGTACACGCCGCCGAACACCGTCATGAACAGCGCGCCGATCGCGTACAGCCGGCACAGCAGCGGGTCGGACAGGTGGGCGCGGACCGTCCCGGCCAGGACGCGCGGCCGCAGCGAACCGGCCCTGAAGTGCTTCGGGGCGGGAAGCAGCAGCCGGAAGGCCACCGCGCACGCCACCGCGATCACACCGATGACCCCGACGGCGATCCGCCAGCCCCACTCCTGCGCGACCCAGCCGGTGATGACCCGGCCGCTCATCCCGCCGACACTGTTGCCCGCGACGAACAGTCCGATCGCCGTGATCAGCGCCTTCGGGCTGACCTCCTCCGCGAGATACGCCGTCGCCGACGCGGGCAGCCCGGCGAGGGCGGCACCCTGGAGCGCCCGCAGCGCGATCAGCACACCGAGGGAGGGGGCCAGTGGCACCAGCAGCCCGAGCGTGACGGCCACCGCCAGCGACGCGGTCATGACCGCCCGGCGCCCGAAGCGCTCCGACAGGGCGCTCATCGGCAGCACGAACAGCGCCAGCCCGCCCGTCGCGGCGGCCACCGTCCAGCTCGCGTCGCTCGCCGCCACCCCGAACTCGCCGGAGATCAGGGGGAGCAGCGCCTGGGTGGAGTACAGCAGCGCGAAGGTCGCGACACCCGCGAGGAACAGGGCGAAGCTCATCCGGCGGTAGCCGGGGCCGCCTGGTGAGACACGTGAATCGGGGGTGGGAACAGAGGCATCGGCGCCCACGATCGTGGACGCCCCGGTACTGGCGGGAGACATGCCTCGAACCTACGGACGACGCACTCATCCGTCCAATGCATGGAACGGTCATAATCGTTCCCATGGTGCATCAACAGAGCTCACAGCCCCGCCTGTCACCCAGCAGTGACACAGAAGACATGGCAGAGATGTCGAAGCTGCTGGCACCGCGCCTCGCCTACTTCGCGGGCGTCGCGCGCACCGAGCACGTCACCCGCGCCGCCCAGGAGATGAACGTCCCGCAGTCGACCCTGTCGCGGTCCATGGCCCGTCTGGAGCAGGACCTGGGCGTCGACCTGTTCGCCCGGCACGGCCGCACGGTCTCCCTCACCCCGGCCGGCCGCACCTTCCTCACCTCCGTCGAACGCGCCCTGGCCGAGGTCGAGCGCGCCGCCGAGGAGGTGCGCGCCGACGCCGACCCGACCACCGGCAAGGTCGCCTTCGGCTTCCTGCACACCATGGGCGCCGAGACCGTCCCGGGCCTCCTGCACGCCTTCCGCGCCGACCACCCGCGCGTCCGCTTCAGCCTCGTCCAGAACTACGGCGAGGCCATGCTGGAACGCCTGCGCGCCGGCGAGCTCGACCTGTGCCTGACGTCCCCTGTGCCGGACGCCCCCGACCTGGTGGCCCGCCGCCTGGACGAGCAGAAGCTGCGCCTGGTCGTCCCCGCGGACCACTCCCTGGCAGGCCGCCGCCGCATCCGCCTCGCCGAGGCCGCGGACGAAACCTTCGTCACCCTGGAACCCGGCTACGGCCTGCGCCGCATCACCGACGACCTCTGCAAGGAGGCCGGCTTCAAGCCCCGCATCGCCTTCGAGGGCGAAGAGGCGGAAACACTGAGGGGCTTGGTGGCGGCGGGCCTGGGAGTCGCCCTCCTGCCTCCACCGGCCGTCCCGCGCCCGGGAGTGGTGGAACTGACGGTCACGGCCCCCAGGGCAGCCCGGGAAATCGGAGTCGCCTGGCTGGAGGGCCGCCCGGACACACCCCCGGTGGCGGCCTTCAAGAAGTTCCTGCTCTCAAGAAGGGGCAGCCTGTTGCCAACCTGAAGGGGCGCGGGGAACTGCGCGAGCAACCCACCACAGACCCGCACCCCGAAAACTACGGGCACCTCAAACGGCGCTACCGCCGAGAAGGACTGAACCCCGCAGCGAGCGGCATCCGCAACCCCAGTGGCGGCGGCGCGGCGAACGCGTCCCGCACGGGCCGCGACACCACCCGCCCGAACAGCGCCCCCATCACGAAGTCCTCCGCCAGCGCCAGCACTTCGTCCCGGTACTGATGCAACCCGTGCCCGTCCGCGTGCACTTCGAACCGGCACACGTCCCGGTTCGCCTTCTTCGCCCGCGCCGCCAGGCGGAACGACAGCTCGGGATCCGTCCGCCCGTCGTTCGTGCCGTGCACGATCAGCACCTGGCGTCCGACCAACTGCTTCACCGGTTCGGGTGGCGCCGCGACGTCCTCCTCCGGCAGCCAGGGGGCCAGCGCCAGCACGGAGTTGACGGCGTCGTGGCCGCCCGCCCGCAGCCCCGCCCGGCCGCCCATCCCGAGACCCACGAGGCAGACCGGGACGTCCCCGTAGCGCCGTACGATCTCGTCGGCCGCCCAGGTGGCGTCCTGCGCGAGACGGGCCTCGCTGCCGTTCCAGCCGCGGTAGCGGTAGTGCACCACGTGCGCCGCGAGACCCTCGTTCCGGCCCGCGCGGGCCAGTCGTCGCCCGACGGCGCGCATGGAGGCGGTCGCCAGCACGGTCGACGGTCTGCGGGCGGAGACCTCGTCGCCGCCGGGGAGCAGCAGCACCGCGCCGCTCACCGCCGTCGGCTGCGGACCGAGTGCCCTGCCCAGCCGGGCCCTGCGAACCGGCGTCGCTTGGTGTGCCATGACAGAACAGTGTCAGAAGCGCGGGTGTACACGACCCGTCCTCGGGGTCACCGTTACGTATCGACGAAAAAGTAAAGCCGCCGGGGCCGCGCCCTCTACGCGCGTAGGAGTTAGAGTGCGGAAATGACGAGCCAGACCACCGCGAACACCCCGACAACGGACCAGATCCGCCGGGCGCCCAAGGTTCTGCTGCACGACCACCTCGACGGCGGTCTGCGCCCCGGCACCATCGTCGACCTCGCCCGCGAGAACGCCTACACCCGGCTCCCCGACACCGACCCCGAGAAGCTCGGCGTGTGGTTCCGCGAGGCCGCCGACTCCGGTTCCCTGGAGCGGTACCTGGAGACGTTCTCCCACACCGTCGCCGTCATGCAGACCCGTGACGCCCTGGTCCGGGTCGCTGCCGAGTGCGCCGAGGACCTGGCCGCCGACGGCGTCGTCTACGCCGAAGTGCGCTACGCCCCCGAGCAGCACCTGGAAGGCGGCCTCAGCCTCGAAGAGGTCGTCGAGGCCGTCAACGAGGGCTTCCGGGAAGGGGAGCGGCGCGCACGCGGGAACGGACAGCGCATCCGCGTCGGCGCGCTGCTCACCGCCATGCGGCACGCGGCCCGCGCCCTGGAGATCGCCGAACTCGCCAACCGTCACCGCGATCTGGGCGTCGTCGGCTTCGACATCGCCGGTGCCGAGGCCGGCTACCCGCCCACCCGGCACCTCGACGCCTTCGAGTACCTGAAGCGCGAGAACAACCACTTCACCATCCACGCCGGGGAGGCCTTCGGGCTGCCCTCCATCTGGCAGGCCCTCCAGTGGTGCGGCGCCGACCGGCTGGGGCACGGCGTGCGGATCATCGACGACATCCAGGTCCACGAGGACGGCCGGGTCGAGCTGGGGCGGCTCGCCTCCTACGTCCGGGACAAGCGCATCCCGCTGGAGCTGTGCCCGAGCTCCAACCTCCAGACCGGGGCCGCCGCCTCGTACGCCGAGCACCCCATCGGGCTGCTGCGCAGGCTGCACTTCCGCGCCACGGTCAACACGGACAACCGTCTGATGTCCCACACCAGCATGAGCCGGGAATTCGAGCACCTCGTCGAGGCATTCGGATACACGCTCGACGACATGCAGTGGTTCTCCGTCAATGCGATGAAATCAGCGTTCATTCCTTTCGATGAACGACTGGCCATGATCAATGACGTCATCAAGCCCGGATATGCCGAGCTGAAATCCGAATGGCTGTTCCGTCAGACCGCTTCCACCAGCGGTTCTGTCGATTCCGAGGGCTGATCTCGGCGTATTCGGCGGACGGCGGATGCGGACGGCGTTCACAATCCGTCCGCATTTCGATGTTTGCGGCGGGTGGCGCCGGGTGTTTACGGTCGCTGGACCGCTCACCCACCCCGTCATCCCGTTACGAGGACGCCTTTCATGAAGCAGTCTGCTGCCAAGTCCCTCGGTGTCGCCGCTCTCGGTGCCGCTTTCGCCGCCGCCGGTGCGGGCGCCGCCAACGCCGCCCCGGCCCTCCCGGACACCGCCCAGACGCTGGAGACCGTCACCACGGCGCTTCCGGCGGAGCAGCTCTCCCAGACGCTGCCGGGCTCGGGTGAGGCGCTGGGTCAGGGGCAGACGGCGGCCGGCGCCGGCCTGGCCGCCGCCCAGCCGGTCGCCGAGCAGGTCCTCGCCAACGGCCCGACGGGCCCGGCCGCCAAGCTGCTGGGCGGGCTCCCGGTGCAGGGCATGCCCACGCACGGCCTGCCGGTGAACGGCGTGCCGGTCGGCTGACCCACCCGCCGAGGCGGACACACCCGCCGATGGGGCGCACCCGCACGGGGTGCGCCCCATCGGCGTTCTCGCATCCGGGAGTTCACCAGGCCGCGCGGGTCTTGCCGTGCACCTTGTCCTCCGAGGGCAGCACGATCCACAGCGCGATGTACAGCAGGAACTGCGGGCCGGGCAGCAGGCACGAGACGAGGAAGATCGTGCGCATCGTCGTCGCGGAGGTGCCGAAGCGCCGTGCCAGCGCGGCGCACACTCCGCCGATCATGCGGCCGTGGGTGGGGCGGGCGAGGCGGGACATGTGCGACTCCTTCAACGTCGGTGTGCTTGGGGCCTCCCGTCCGAGTACCCCATCCGCACTCCACGCTACGGAGACGAAGGGGGCAAAGCGTCGCTCCACGGGGCGATCCCGACCCTGGGAATCGTCGGGGTCCGACCCTGAGCCGGCTCCTCCGGGGGGAGGGGCGCACGCAGCACGCGGGCGGCGGTACGGCGGCGCAGCCAGGAGCGGCCCGCCGGGACCACCGCGAGATGCGCGAGGGCCACGCCCACGGTGTTCAGGAACAGCGAGTCGACATCGACGACCTGACCGGGCACACCGGTCTGCAGCAGTTCGATGCCCCACGACAGCAGGGCACCGGCCGCGACGGTGCGCAGCAGGGACGCCAGCGGCGAGACGGCCAGCCTGCCGCTCACCATCGGCAGCAGCACACCCAGCGGGGCGAGCAGCGCCAGCTTCTCACCGATGTGGCGGGCCGCCGCGGGCCAGCCCAGGGCGAGATCGGCCCGGATACCGGCGAACGGCCGCAGATTGGCCGGCATCACCCAGGGCACGTCCAGCGGCCGCAGCGTGAACCAGGCGACGAACGCGAGGTGGGCGACGAGGAGGACACCTCCTGTCACACGGATGCGGAACGCGGCGCTGCCGCCGATGGAGCCTTGACGCTGCACGCCCCCCTAGACGCGCCCTCCGGCGGGATCGGTTCCGGGAGGGGCCCCGGCAGACCTGTGAGGCATGCGCCACAACCCGTCCGGGTCACTCCCCGGCCACGCCCTTCGACGGCGGTTCCGTGCTGCCCGGCCGGGCCCGCACCTCGTCCGTGCACTCGTAGCGGCGCGGCTCCTCGGCGCCGGGCCCGCCCAGGACCACCGAGCCGTCCCCCTCGGCCGCCGCCGAGTCGGAGAAGGTGCAGACGATCTGTGCCAGGGCGTACGAGGTGAGTCCGGCCGGTGCCGTGCTCAGCCGCAGCGTGTCCTCCGGGTCGCCGGGGCGCGGCCCGCCCACGGTGATGCCGTCGCGCACGTCCGTGCTGTAGCCGGCTTCCTTCTCGGCGGCCGACGGCGGTGTGGCGAGCTGGTCCAGCAGGCCCTGCGCGACGAGCAGGCGCCGCTCGGAGTCGGCCGCGCCGTCCGGGACCCGCACGGCCCGGTCGACCGTCACCAGCGCGGACCCGCACAGCAGGAACACCTGCACCGGCAGCCCCCGGGCCGCCTGCGTCGAGACGTCCGGCTCGGAGAGCGAGCACTGCACCCGCGAGGGCGCGGGCCCGAAATTCGTCGGCACCTCCGTGGCCCGGATCCCGCAGCCGGCCAGCAGCACGGCGAGCGCCGGAACGGCCAGCACACGGGGCACGGCCGCGAGACGGGCGGTCATCATGCGTCCCCCTTCGGGGCCTCGCCCTGGGGCCGGTCGGTGTCGCTCCCGGGCGTCAGACCGTCCTCGGCGGGCTGCTCCTCCGCGGGGGACGTGCCGCGCGGGAGCCGCAGGGTGAACACCGCGCCGGAGTCGGGCGAGTTGGCCGCGGTGATCTCGCCGCCGTGGATGTGGGCGTTCTCCAGCGCGATGGACAGACCCAGGCCGCTGCCCTCGGAACGCGGCCGGGAGGCGCTGGCCTTGTAGAAGCGGTCGAAGACGTGCGGCAGGACGTCCTCGGGGATGCCGGGCCCGTGGTCCTGCACCTCGATGACGATCGAGTCGTCCGCCTCCCGCACCGACACCCGCACCGGGGAGCCACCGTGCTTGAGCGCGTTGCCGATCAGGTTGGCCAGGATGACGTCCAGGCGGCGCGGATCCAGCCGGGCGTGCAGACCGCGCTCGGCGTCCAGCTCGACCGCGTCCAGCCAGGCGCGGGCGTCGATGCAGGCGGTGATCTGATCGGCGATGTCGACGTCGTCCAGCACGAGCCGGGCGGTGCCCGCGTCGAACCGGGTGACCTCCATCAGGTTCTCGACCAGGTCGTTCAGCCGCCGCGTCTCGCTGACCACCAGCCGGACGGCGGGCTCGATCATCGGGTCCATGCTGCCGGTCTCCGCCTCCAGCTCCTCCTCCAGCACCTCCGTGACGGCGGTGATGGCGGTGAGCGGCGTGCGCAGCTCATGACTCATGTCGGCGACGAACCGCCGGGACGCCTCGTCCCGGGCGGCCATGTCGGCGACCCGCTTCTCCAGCGCCTCGGCCGCGTTGTTGAACGTCCGGGACAGATCGGCGAGTTCATCGGTCCCGGACACGCGCAGCCGGGTGTCCAGCTTGCCCTCGCCGAGCCGCAGCGCGGCCGCCCCGAGCCGCTGCACCGGCTTCAGCACCGTCGTCGCCGCGGCCTGCGCGAGCAGTGCCGAGCCGATCAGGGCGAGGCCCGTGGCGATACCCAGCGACCAGGCCAGCGAGTTGAGGTCCTTCGCCTCCGGCTCCAGCGACTTGAGCATGTAACCGGTCGGCCCGCCGCCGATCACGCGCGTACCGGCCACCAGGTAGGGCGTGTCGTGGTCGACTATCCGCTGCCAGTACAGGTGGTACGGCTGCTTGTTGCCGCCGTCGACCTTCTGCGCCTTGTTCACGGCCGTGCGCAGCGAGACCGGCACGTCGCGCAGAGAGAAGCCGCTCAGGCCACCGGAGCTGCCGTACACGGTCCGGCCCGCGGTGTCGCGGCCGACCAGCAGCACACTGAAGCGCTGGTCGCTGCCCGCCATCTGGCCGGCGGTGTGCTGCAACTCGTCCTGCGTCGGACGCTCGGGCAGCGCGGCCGCCCGGTTCTGCATCTCCTGCTCGAAGTCGCGCAGCACGGCGTCCTGGGTGCGGGTGAGCACGGCCTCGCGGTTGAGCCAGTACGCGATCGCGGACGCGGACACGGCGGCCGTCAGGGCCACCAGGCCGAAGACGACGACCAGCCGCAGCCGCAGGCTGGTGAAGCGCAGCCGCGACAGAACTCCCTTGCGCGCCCCGGTCCAGCCGCGGGCCCCCCCTTGGTGCGCCTGGGTCACTGAGGCGCGTCCAGCCGGTAGCCGACACCCCGCACGGTACGGATGAGCGTCGGGGACGACGGCACGTCCTCGACCTTGGCGCGCAGCCGCTGGACACACGCGTCCACGAGCCGCGAGTCGCCCAGGTAGTCGTGCTCCCACACCAGCCGCAGCAGCTGCTGCCGGGACAGCGCCTGGCCCGGCCGCCGGCTCAGCTCCAGCAGCAGCCGCAGCTCGGTCGGCGTCAGCTGGAGGTCCTCGCCGTTCTTCGTCACGGTCATCGCCGAGCGGTCGATGACGAGGCTGCCGAAGCTCGCCGCGTCGTTCGACTCCCGCTCGCCGCGCCGCAGCACGGCCCGGATCCGGGCGTCCAGCACCCGGCCCTGCACCGGTTTGACGACGTAGTCGTCGGCGCCGGACTCCAGCCCGACCACCACGTCGATGTCGTCGCTGCGCGCGGTCAGCAGGATGATCGGCAACTGGTCGGTGCGCCGGATGCGCCGGCACACCTCGAACCCGTCGATGCCGGGCAGCATCACGTCCAGCACGATCAGATCCGGCCGCTGCTCACGGAGCAGCTTCAGACCGTCCTCACCGCTGGCAGCGGTCGCCACGCGGTGACCCTGGCGCGTCAGTGAGAGCTCCAGGGCCGTCCGGATGGCGTCGTCGTCCTCGATCAGCAACAGGGAAGGCACGCGCTCATTCTGGCCCATGGAGGGGTCGGGGTTCGACCGGTGGGCCCCACTCGGTGCCGCCGATACCTCCGACGCGGGTGCCCGGCCTGGGCCCGACCCCTGTGACAGGTCTGTGACAGTCGGCGGACACGGCCATGAAAGTGCCGCGGCAAGCTTTTCGGCACAGGCAAGGAAGCCCGCCCCAACAGGCGGGCCGCACACCGGAAGTCCACGACGGGGGGCGCGAGATGAACACGCTGCACGGCATCAGCACCAGCGCAGTTGTCACGCGTCTGCACGACGTGCACAGGGGTTCCGAGAAGTCCGGTGCCGTGAGCGGGCGGGGGTGCGCTCGCGGCGCCGGGCGTCAGCACACCGCGTTCATGACGGTGGTTGACGCATCCACGGGGGAGAGCAAGGGGACGGGGGCGGCTCACGGGGGAGCCGCGTACGGGGAGGGCTCGGGGGAGCGTCGTTCGCTGACGGAGGCGGAGTTCACCGCCTACGTCCAGGAGCGCCGTGCCTCCCTGTACGCAACCGCCTACCACCTCACCGGCGACCGCTTCGAGGCCGAGGACCTGCTGCAGAGCGCGCTGTTCTCGACCTACCGGGCGTGGGACCGGATCAGCGACAAGGCCGCGGTCGGCGGATACCTGCGCCGCACCATGACCAACCTGCACATCAGCGCCTGGCGGCGCCGCAAGCTCAACGAGTACCCGACCGAGGAACTGCCGGAGACGCCCGGCGACACGGACGCGATGCGCGGCACCGAGCTGCGCGCCGTCCTGTGGCAGGCGCTGGCCCGGCTGCCCGAACTCCAGCGCACCATGCTGGTCCTGCGCTACTACGAGGGCCGCACGGACCCGGAGATCGCGGAGATCCTCGACATCAGTGTCGGCACGGTGAAGTCCAGCATCTGGCGGTCGCTCCGCCGGCTGCGCGAGGACGAGGTCCTCAGCTTCGGCCGTGACGAGGAGGACGCCTTCGGCGAGCTCGTCGCCTGAAGGTCGGGGGGGAGCACCACAAGGGGGCCCACGGGGGAACCGTACGGACGCCGGGGGGCGTCCTCGCGGGAGAGTGGGGACTCGGGGGAGGACCACGGGGGAGCACAGGAGCGGGACTGGAGGGCCGGGGGGTCCGTCCAGTCCCGCTTTCCTTTGTGCACCGGCCCTCTGGGGCCGGGCCGCCGGCTAGGCCGCCGTACGGAGGCTCGCGCACCCGCCGGCCGCCGCCGCGGCCAGCCGGCCCATCGCCTCGTCGCGGTCGCAGGCGTGCGCGCCCAGTGCCGTCTGGCGGGCGACGATCGTGCGCTCCTCGCGCATCAGGCGCCAGCCGCGGCGCAGCAGGAACGGCACCGACTTGCGGCCCTCCCTCAGATCCCGCAGGAAGCGGCGGCGGAACGTCTTCACCGGTCCGCGGCTCAGGCACAGCGCGTCGGCCAGGACGCCGAGTTCACGGCAGCGCGTGACGATCTCCGCAGCGAAGATGCCCTCCGCGATGAACAGCGGGGTCCGCCCGATGTCGACCGTCTCGGCGCCGGTGCGGGCGCTGAGCGAGAGGTCGTAGACGGGAACGTCCGTACGGCCCGTGCGGCACAGCCGGGTGATCGCGGCGACGGCCGTGTCCGCGTCCCACGAGTCCGGATGGTCCCAGTCGATGTCGGAGCTCTCCGGCACGAGCGGCAGCGTCGGGTCGTCGCCCTCCTTGTAGAAGTCGTCGAGCCGCAGCACCGGGAGGCCGGAGCGGGCCGCGAGGAGGGACTTGCCGGAGCCGGAAGGGCCGCAGAGCAGCACGACTCGCGTCGATAGGGACAGTGGAGAACTCACGGGACACCAGTGTGAGGCATCCACCGGGGGCCGTACGACCCCGCGGGTCGCCTTTGATGCGCGCGTCACACCTCAACTACCCTCGGTCCCGACACGATTACCCAGTGCATCAGAAGGTGGCAGTCATGGCCCGACACGACTCTCCCAAGAAGCCGGCCGCCCAGCGTGCCCTGGCCGTCCTCGCCACCGCGGGCGTGGCACTGGGGGCGGGTACGGCGTCGGCCGCGGCGGACACGACCTCGATCCTGGGCGTGGTCAACACCCGCCCCACCTCCCTCGGCAAGATCGACCCGGAGTCCGGCCTCCAGGCCGCGACCGGCACCGTCGGCTACGTCACCGGTCCCGTGGCCGGCCTCAAGCCCAACCCGCTCGCCGGCACCGGAGTCGACCCGCTCGACAACGGCATCGGCACCGACCTCGCCGACTTCAAGCCCATGACGTCCCAGGCCCTCACGGGGCCGGTGGCGCAGGCGCAGTCGATCGGGAGCGTGCCGGTGGTGGGGCAGGTGGCCGGGCTGCTGGCGCAGCAGTAGCTCACCGGCCTCGCAGCGGGACCTCCCGGATCAGCCATGCCACCGCGAAAGCCGCGGCGCACAGCGCGGCCGTGCCGAGCGCCACACCGTGCAGGCCTTCACCACACGGTGCAGGCCGTTCACCACACCGGTCCGGAACGCCTCCCGGGCCGGCTCCGGCAGGTCCCGCACCAGCGTGGGCGTCAGCTCCCCTTCGGTGAGCCGCCCGCCCTCGGCGCCGAGCCGGTCCGTCACCGCAGCCGTGAGCCGGCTGGTGTGGACGGAGCCGAGGACGGCGACGCTCAGGGAGCCGCCGATGGTGCGCAGCAGCGTCTGGGTGCCGCCTCTCCCCCCCCACCTGGCCGTCCCGCAGGGCGCGAAGGACTGGCGGGAGGTGCTGCGTTCCTACGCCCTGCAGACCAGGGAGCTGATGCTCGCCCACCCGTGGATGGCGGCCATGCCCACCCCCGTCATCCAGCTCACGCCGTCACGGCTGGCCGTGGCGGACCGGCAACTGGCCGCGCTCGCCGTCTGCGGTCTGGACGCCGACTCGGTGATGGCCGCCTTCCGGGCCGTCACCTCCTTCGTGCCCGGTTCGGCCCAGAGCGAGATCGGCCTGCGCGACTACCAGGAGCGCCACGGCTGGGCCAGCGGCGACGAGACCCGCGAGGCGCTCGCCCCGCAGATGCGCCACCTGGTGGGCACGGGCCGCTACCCGGCCTTCGAGCGGTACGCCCTCGGCGCGACCCGCAAGGACGACCGTGCCTGGGAGTTCGAGTTCGGCCTCGACTGCGTGCTCGACGGCATCGGGCAGCGGCTCGGGATCTGAGGGGCGGGACGCGGAGAAGCCCCGGCCCTCCCGGACGGAGGAGGGCCGGGGCTTCGGCTGTGAGGGGTGGCCCGGTACGACCGGCTCAGTACGACGAACCCGACGCGCCCAGCGAGCCCGTGGGGTGCCAGACCGTCTTGGTCTCCAGGAACGCCGTCATGCGGTCGATGCCGGGCGTCTCCGTGTAATCCACAGGCTGTGGACGGAGAACCCGCTTGAGGTTGTCGGCCGCGGCGATCTCCAGTTCCTTCGCCAGGGTCTCGTCGGCGCCCGCCAGGTCGATCGCGTTGACGTCCTGGTGGGCGGCGAGCGGGGCCGCGATCTCCGCCGTACGGCCCGACAGGACGTTGACCACGCCGCCGGGGACGTCCGAGGTGGCCAGGACCTCGGCGAGGGACAGGGCGGGCAGCGGGGCGTTCTCGCTGGCCACCACGATCGCCGTGTTGCCCGTCGCGATCACCGGGGCGAGCACCGACACCAGGCCCAGGAAGGAGGACTCCTGGGGTGCCAGGACGGCGACCACGCCCGTCGGCTCGGGGGAGGACAGGTTGAAGAACGGGCCCGCGACCGGGTTGCCCCCGCCGACCACCTGGGCGATCTTGTCGGTCCAGCCCGCGTACCAGACCCAGCGGTCGATCGTCGCGTCCACGACCGCCGCGGCCTTGGACTTCGACAGGCCCTCCGCGTCGGCCACCTCACGGGTGAACTGGTCGCGGCGGCCCTCCAGCATCTCGGCGACGCGGTAGAGCACCTGACCGCGGTTGTACGCCGTCGCCCCGGACCAGCCGCCGAACGCCTTGCGCGCCGCGACGACGGCGTCCCGGGCGTCCTTGCGGGACGACAGCGGCGCGTTCGCCAGCCACTTGCCCTTCGAGTCGGTCACCTCGTACACCCGGCCGCTCTCGGAACGCGGGAACTTGCCGCCCACGTACAGCTTGTAGGTCTTGAGGACACTGAGTCGCGTGTCAGACATCGAGGTACGCCTCCAGGCCGTGGCGGCCGCCCTCGCGGCCGAAGCCCGACTCCTTGTAGCCGCCGAACGGCGACGTCGGGTCGAACTTGTTGAACGTGTTGGACCAGACGACACCCGCGCGGAGCTTGTTCGCGACCGCCAGGATGCGGGAGCCCTTCTCCGTCCAGATGCCGGCGGACAGGCCGTACGGCGTGTTGTTGGCCTTGGCGACCGCCTCGTCCGGCGTGCGGAACGTCAGCACCGACAGCACCGGGCCGAAGATCTCGTCCCGGGCGACGGTGTGCGCCTGGGTGACGTTCGTGAACAGCGTCGGGGCGAACCAGTAGCCGCTCTCGGGCAGTTCGCACGCCGGGGACCAGCGCTCGGCGCCCTCCGCCTCGCCCTGCTCGACGAGCGAGGTGATGCGCGTGAGCTGCTCCTCGGAGTTGATCGCGCCGATGTCGGTGTTCTTGTCGAGCGGGTCGCCGAGGCGGAGCGTCGACAGCCGGCGCTTGAGGGAGTCGAGCAGCTCTTCCTGGATCGACTCCTGGACCAGCAGGCGGGAGCCCGCACAGCAGACCTGGCCCTGGTTGAAGAAGATGCCGTTGACGATGCCCTCGACGGCCTGGTCCACGGGTGCGTCGTCGAAGACGATGTTGGCGCCCTTGCCGCCCAGCTCCAGTGTGACCTTCTTGCGTGTCCCGGCGACCGTGCGGGCGATCTCCTTGCCGACGGCCGTGGAGCCGGTGAAGGCGACCTTGTTCACGTCCGGGTGGGACACCAGCGCGGCACCGGCGTCGCCGTAGCCCGGGAGGATGTTGACGACGCCCTTGGGCAGGCCCGCCCGGCGGCAGATGTCCGCGAAGAACAGCGCCGAGAGCGGGGTGGTCTCGGCCGGCTTCAGGACGACCGTGTTGCCGGTCGCGAGGGCCGGTGCGATCTTCCACGCCAGCATCAGGAGGGGGAAGTTCCAGGGGATGACCTGGCCCGCCACGCCCAGCGGCCTGGGGTTCGCCCCGTAGCCGGCGTGGTCGAGCTTGTCGGCCCAGCCCGCGTAGTAGAAGAAGTGCGCGGCGACCAGGGGAAGGTCCGCGTCGCGGGTCTCCTTGATCGGCTTGCCGTTGTCCAGGGTTTCGAGGACGGCCAGCTCGCGGGAGCGCTCCTGGATGATGCGGGCGATCCGGAAGAGGTACTTCGCGCGCTCCGCGCCCGGCAGCGCCGACCACTTCTCGAAGGCCCGGCGCGCGGCCTTCACCGCACGGTCGACGTCCTCGGAACCGGCCCGGGCGACCTCGGAGAGGACCTCCTCGGTGGACGGGGAGACGGTCTTGAAGACCTTGCCGTCCGCCGCTTCGACGAACTCGCCGTCGATGAACAGGCCGTACGAGGGCGCGATGTCGGCGATCGCGCGCGACTCGGGGGCCGGGGCGTACTCGAATACGGGTGCCATGGTGATCAGTCCACCGTCACGTAGTCGGGGCCGGAGTAGCGGCCGGTGGCCAGCTTCTGGCGCTGCATCAGCAGGTCGTTCAGCAGCGAGGACGCGCCGAAGCGGAACCAGTGGCTGTCCAGCCAGTCCTCGCCCGCCGTCTCGTTGACCAGCACCAGGAACTTGATGGCGTCCTTGGAGGTGCGGATGCCGCCGGCCGGCTTCACGCCGACCTGGATGCCGGTCTGGGCGCGGAAGTCGCGGACGGCCTCCAGCATGAGGAGGGTGTTCGCGGGGGTGGCGTTCACCGCGACCTTGCCGGTGGAGGTCTTGATGAAGTCCGCGCCCGCCAGCATCCCGAGCCAGCTCGCGCGGCGGATGTTGTCGTAGGTCGAGAGCTCGCCCGTCTCGAAGATGACCTTCAGGCGGGCCGATGTCCCGCAGGCCTCCTTCACGGCGGTGATCTCGTCGTACACCTTCAAGTATCGACCCGAGAGGAACGCCCCGCGGTCGATGACCATGTCGATCTCGTCGGCGCCCGCGGCGACGGCGTCACGGACGTCGGCCAGCTTGACGTCCAGCGCGGCGCGGCCGGCCGGGAACGCCGTGGCCACCGAGGCGACCTTCACGCCGGAGCCGGCGACGGCCTCCTTGGCCACGGCCACCATGTCGGGGTAGACGCAGACCGCCGCCGTGGACGGCGTCGTACGGTCCGTCGGGTCGGGCTTGACCGCCTTCGCGCCGAGCGCCCGGACCTTGCCCGGGGTGTCCGCGCCTTCCAGCGTCGTCAGGTCGACCATCGAAATGGCGAGGTCGATGGCGTACGCCTTGGCGGTCGTCTTGATCGAACGGGTGCCGAGCGAGGCCGCACGGCCTTCGAGCCCGACCGCGTCGACGCCGGGGAGCCCGTGGAGGAAGCGGCGCAGCGCGCTGTCGGACGCGGCGACGTCCCTGAGGGGGTGAGCTGCGGTGAGTGCAGAACTGGGCATGGTCACCAGACGAGCATATCTACGCGCGTAGCGGCTGTACAGCCCCCCGGTTTCTCCGGGGTCGGACCGCCATTTCTCCGAGGGTCGGACCGCCGGTCGCTCCCAGGCGTGGGGGACGTGGATGAGGGACGCGCGGACCGGTCCGGCAGAATCGAGACATGACGAGCCCCGAATCCCAGTCGCCGACCCCGCAGCCTGCGGAGCCCGAGTCCAAGGACCGGGTGTACCGGTCGGCCCCGGCCATCGCCGGTGGCGTGCTGCTGCTCGCCATCGCCGGATGGCTCGGCGTCGACGCGGTGATCTCCGGGGAGGGACGCACGCCGTGGCTCGCGCTCGCCCTGCTGCTCCTCGTCGTGCCGCTGGTCGTCGCCTTCACCCTGCGTCCGGCCGTGTACGCCGGCGACGACCGGCTGCGGATCCGCAACCCCTTCCGCATCGTCGTCGTGCCCTGGGGGCAGATCGCCTCGCTGCGCTCCGCCTACTCGAACGAGGTCCTCACCGAGTCCGGTGCGAAGTACCAGCTGTGGGCCGTGCCGGTCTCGCTGCGCGCGCGCAAGAAGGCCGCGCGGCGCGAGATGCGGGCTACGGCGCAGGCGCGGCGGCAGATGGGGCGGGACGAGAGCCGCGGCGGCGCGCTCGGCACGACCGAGGGGCTGCGGCAGGGCTTCAGCCGGGAGCCGCTGTCGGACGGGCCCGTCCGGGCGGAGACCGACCGGATCATGGACGACCTGCGGGGGCTGCACGAGGCGCGGCGGCAGGCGGAGTCGGCGCGGGGCGAGGTGACGGTGCGCTGGGCGTACGAGGTGCTGGCGCCGGCGGTCGCGGGCGGCGTGCTGGTGCTGATTCTGGTGGCGTTGGGCTGAGGGTCCGGCCGGCCCGGGTGGCGTTGGGCTGAGGGTCCGGCCGGTTCGGGCGGGGCCGGGGGTGAGGCCCGGCCCCTCTTCACCTTCCGCTTCCTGGACTCCGGCAGGACGAGGAGGACGTCGCCGAGGCGACCGAGCCGGCCGAGGGCCGGCGCGGACCGGCGCGGACCGGCCGGAGCAGCGCGGGTACGGCTACGGAACCTCAGGTCCAGCGCCCCGCGCCGCGGACCTCTCCCAGGCGCCTCTCGGCAAGCGGCAGCGGCGGGAGGCCGCCCGGAAGGGTTCCTCGGTCATCGGCGGGGGCGGTGGTGCGGGCCCCTCGGCCTCAGATGCCCGCCGCTGTCGACAGGTCGCGCTTGATCGACTCCAGCAGCGCCGTCGCCTTCGAGCGGGCCTCCGGGAGTTCCTCGTGCGACCCGACCGGGACCACGACCTCCAGGTAGCACTTCAGCTTGGGCTCCGTGCCGCTCGGGCGGACGATCACCCGGGCGCCGTCGAGGGTGTAGCGCAGACCGTCCGTGGGCGGGAGTTCCGCCGTGCCCTGGGTGAGATCGTCGGTACGCGTGATCGGCAGACCCGCCAGCTCCGTCGGGGGCTGCTCGCGCAGGCGCCGCATCGCGGCCGCGATGAGGGAGAGGTCCTCGACGCGGACCGAGAGCTGGTCCGTCGCGTGCAGGCCGTGCTCCACCGCCAGGTCGTCCAGCAGATCGAGGAGCGTGCGCCCCTCCTCCTTGAGCTGTGAGGCCAGTTCCGTGATCAGCAGCGCGGCCGTGATGCCGTCCTTGTCGCGTACGCCGTCCGGGTCCACGCAGTAGCCGAGCGCCTCCTCGTAGCCGTAGCGCAGGCCCTCCGCGCGGGCGATCCACTTGAAGCCGGTGAGGGTCTCGACGTGGGGCAGGCCCGCCTTCTCGGCGATCCGGCCGAGGAGCGACGACGAGACGATCGACTCCGCGAAGGTGCCGGTCGCTCCGCGGCGGACCAGGTGCGCGGCGAGCAGGGCGCCGACCTCGTCGCCGCGCAGCATGCGCCAGTCGGTGCCGTCCTGGACGGCGACGGCGCAGCGGTCCGCGTCCGGGTCGTTGGCGATGATCAGGTCCGGGGCGGTCTCACAGGCGCGTGCCGTCGCGAAGGCCAGGTCCATCGCGCCGGGTTCCTCCGGGTTGGGGAACGCGACGGTCGGGAACTCCGGATCGGGGTCCGCCTGCTCGGCCACGAGGACCGGTGCCGGGAAGCCGGCGCGGGCGAAGGCGGCCAGGAGGACGTCCTTGCCGACGCCGTGCATCGCCGTGTACACCGTGCGGGCGGTGCGGGGGGAGTCCTCGGACAGGACGGCGTCCGTGCGGGCGAGGTAGGCGTCGAGGACGCTGTCGTCGAGGGTGTCCCAGCCTTCGGTGGGCCGCCGGACGGTGGTGAGGGACGGGACGGCGGCGATCTCCGCCGCGATGTCGATGTCCGCCGGGGGGACGATCTGGGAGCCGTCGCCGAGGTAGACCTTGTAGCCGTTGTCGCGGGGCGGGTTGTGGCTGGCGGTGACCTCCACGCCCGCGACCGCGCCGAGGTGCTTTGTCGCGAAGGCGAGCACGGGGGTCGGAAGGGGGCGGGGGAGGACGGCCGCGCGCAGGCCGGCGCCGGTCATGACGGCGGCGGTGTCCTGGGCGAAGTCGTGGGACTTGTGGCGGGCGTCGTAGCCGATGACGACGAGGCCGTCGGCGTGACCCTGCTTCTTGAGGTAGGCGGCGAGACCGGCGGCGGCGCGGATGACGACCGAGCGGTTCATGCGCATGGGGCCGGCGCCGAGTTCGCCGCGGAGGCCGGCGGTGCCGAACTGGAGCGTGCCACTGAACCGGGCGGCGAGCTCGGTGTGGTCCTCGGCGTCGATGAGGCGGGCGAGCTCGGTGCGGGTTTCCGCGTCGGGGTCCTCGGTGAGCCACGCCTGGGCCTGTGCGATGAGTTCTTCGTGCACGGTGTGGTGTCAGCCTCTCCGGTGTGGTGTGGGTCTGTGAGGTGGTGGGGGTGCGCGTCTTCGCCTTGCGCCGGGTGGTGGGTCGGGGCCGCGCCGGGGGGTGTCCGTCC
>NZ_WWIC01000038.1:0-1229 GCF_009872555.1 Streptomyces sp. SID5643 | reverse complement strand
TCCCGGCCCGAACCTGCGGCGCCGGAGTAGTCCGGGGCGGGCAGGGCCTCGCGGTGCAGTTTGCCGTTCACCGTCAAGGGCAGTGCGTCCAGCTCCACCACCACTGAGGGGACCATGTGCTCGGGCAATCGTCCTGCCATGAACTCGCGTACGGCTTTTCCGAGTTCCGCGTCCGGGCCGACGGGCTCGGTGGGTACGACGTAGGCGACGAGCCTCGTATCGCCCGGTACGTCCTCACGGGCGACGACGGCGCTCTGGGCGACCTGCGGATGCGCGGCCACCACGGCCTGGACCTCACCCGGTTCGATCCGGAACCCACGGATCTTGACCTGCTCGTCCGAGCGGCCCGCGAACACCAGCTGGCCGCCTGTGGACCACCGTGCGAGGTCACCCGTGCGATACATCCGCGCACCGGACTCGAACGGGCAGGCCACGAACCGCTCCGCCGTCAGACCGGGGCGGCCCACGTAGCCGCGCGCCACCTGCGCCCCGGCGATGTACAGCTCACCCGCCACTCCGGGGGCCACCGGCCGCAGGTGCGCATCCAGCACATACAGGCGCGTGTGGGCGATCGGACGCCCGACCGGCACCACATCGCCCACAGGATCACCCGCGGCGACTTCGAACACGCAACATCCGACGACGGTCTCGGTGGGCCCGTATTCGTTCACGACGACGGAATCCGGCGACCGCTCCAACCACTGCCGTACCGCGGCACCCGGCAGAGCCTCACCGCCGACCACCCAGGTCCGCGCCGCCGACGCAATCCGGTCGTCCGCCAACGATTCCGACAGCAGGGGAAGATGGGCCGGGACGACCTTGGCCATGGCGAACCCGCCGTGGTCACGGACCAGTTCCGCCAGGCCCTCGGCACCACCGGCCGGGCTCACCACCACCGCGGTCCCCGACACCAGCGGCACGAGCACACTGGTCACGGTCAGGTCGAACGCGAGTGACGAGTGCAGGGGGGCACCACCGGTCCCCTTCCCGTACGCGTCCGCCGCCCACGTCACATAGTTGGCCAGGCCTCCGTGGGTGACCGCCACGCCCTTCGGGCGTCCCGTCGAGCCCGAGGTGTAGATGACGTACGCCAGACCGTCCCGCTCCACCGCTACGCCGGGAGACGTCGCCGGAGCGGCCGCCAGCTGCGTCGCGGTCAGCGGATCGTCCAGCGCCACCAGGCGCCCACGGCCGGCGGGGAGTTCGTCGAGAATCTCCTCCGTCGTCAA
>NZ_WWIC01000347.1:0-4294 GCF_009872555.1 Streptomyces sp. SID5643 | reverse complement strand
CCCGGGAACCGGCACCCCATCCCCACGATCGCAATCGGCTCGTGAGCGCGGTGTTCCAGATCCTTCAGCCGTTCCGTGGCCTTGTGGAGTTCGGTAGTGGCCCGCTTGAGGTAGTCGCGGAGCTTCTGCTCGTGTTCGGTCGCCATCTCTCATCACCAGTCAGCTGAGTCGTCGGTCCGTAGGGTGGTGCCTGCGGTCAGGAGTCGCCGAAGCTCTCGTCGAGGAAGGCGAAGATCTCGTCGTCGTCGGCGGAGTCGATGTCCTCGACGATCGAGTCGCCCTGCTTCTGCGCCCTGCCACTGCCGTGGAGTCCGTCCCACAGAGAACCCAGGGCGGCGAGACGTACGGCGATCTCGTCGCGGGTGATGTCGTCGGGGACGACCGAGGCGAGGTCGGCGGCGGTCAGCTCCTTGAACGCTGCTTCGAGTCGGTCGAGCTCGCCGAGGAGCGGCGGTACGTTCGGCTCCTCGGGAACCAGCCGCGAGCGGAGGTGCTCGGCGAGGTCCGCCGGAGCGGGGTGGTCGAAGACCAGCGTCGCCGCGAGGTGCAGCCCCGTGGCGGCGGCGAGCCGGTTGCGCATCTCGACGGCCGTCAGCGAGTCGAAGCCCAGGTCCTTGAACGCCCGGTCGGCCTGAATGCCGTCCGCGCCGGTGTGCCCGAGTACAAGGGCCGCGTGCGTGCGTACGGTGTCGAGGAGCAGCGCCCGCTGTTCGTCCTGGGGCAGTCCGGACAGCCGGTCGGCGAGGTTCGCCGGGTCGCCTCCGACGGGAGCACCCGAGGCCGACGGCCCGGCGTTCCTGCGGCGGGCCGCGGCATTCCCCGCCCCGCCCCGGATCAGTCCGCGGAAGATCGGCGGGACGTTCCCGTCGGTGCTCAGGGCGGCGGTGTGGAAGCGCACCGGCACCTGGAGCGCCTCGTCGAAGCCCTGGGCCGCGTCGAACAGTGCCATGCTCTCCGCCGGGGACAGGGGCAGGACACCACCCCTTGCCATGCGCCGCAGCAGAGCTTGGGTGTCCAGGTGGGACGTCATCCGTCCGTTCCCGGCCAGACCCCAGCCGAGCGAGAGCGCGGGCAGTGAGCGGCCACGTCGGTGCTGGGCGAGTCCGTCCAGGAAGCCGTTGGCGGCGGCGTAGCTGCCCTGGCCCGCGCCGCCGAGCAGGGCCGCGACGGAGGAGAACAGGACGAACACCGACAGGTCGAGGCCGAGCTCGGGATCGAGGGCGGCTTCGTGGAGGTTGAGTGCGGCATCCACCTTGGGTCGCAGGACGCCGTCGATCCTGTCCGGGGTCAATGAGGTGACCACGCCGTCGTCGAGTACGCCCGCCGCGTGGACGACGCCGGTGAGCCGACGTTCCGGCGGTACGCTGCCGAGGAGCTCCCGGAGCGCCGCACGGTCGGCGACATCGCAGGCGGCGACGGTCACGGAGGCGCCCAGGTCGTTCAGGTCCCGCACGAGTTCAGCGGCGCCCTCTGCCTCGGCTCCCCGCCGCCCGGCCAGGAGCAGGTGGCGCACTCCGTGTTCGGTCACGAGATGCCGGGCGAGCGTTCCGCCCAGGTTTCCGGTGCCACCGGTGATCAGTACCGTGCCGTGCGGATCGAAGGCCGGCGGCATCGTCAGTACCAGCTTGCCCACGTGTCCGGCCTGGCTGAGCGTACGGAAGGCATCGGGTGCCCGCCGGACGTCGTACGGTGTGACGGGCAGCAGGCGCAGCGCCCCGGACTCGAACAGTTCCAGCAGTTCGGTGAGCATGCGGCCGATCAGCTCCGGTCCGGCCTCCATCAGCTCGAAGGCCCGGTAGCCGGTTCCCGGACGGTCGGCGGCCACCTGCGCGGCATCGCGTACATCCGCCTTGCCCAGTTCCACGAACTGCCCTCCGCGCGGCAGCAGTCGCAGGGAGGCGTCGACGAAGTCGCCCGCGAGCGAGTTCAGGACGACGTCCACACCGCGCCCGCCGGTCGCGTCGAGGAACCGGGCTGCGAAGTCCAGCGTCCGGGAACTGGCGATGTGCCGGTCGTCCAGGCCCTGCGCCCGCAGTACGTCCCACTTGGCCGGGCTGGCCGTGCCGAAGACCTCGGCCCCGAAATGCCGGGCCAGTTGAACGGCAGCCATGCCCACGCCACCCGCCGCCGCATGCACCAGCACCGACTGGCCGGCACGCAGCCCGGCCAAGTGCTTGAGTCCGTAGTAGGCGCTGAGGAAGACGGCGGGTACCGAGGCGGCCTCCGTGTAGGACCAGTCGCGCGGCATTGGGGCCACCATGCGGTGGTCGGCCACGGCGTACGGCCCGAACCCGTCGGTCCACATGCCCAGTACCCGGTCCCCGACGGCGAGGCCCACCACGTCCGGGCCGACCTCGGTGATCACGCCGGCGCCCTCGGCGCCCATCGCGCCCTCCCCCGGATACATGCCGAGCGCGATGAGCGTGTCCCGGAAGTTGAGGCCGGCCGCCCGCACCGCGATCCGCACCTGCCCCGGTGCGAGCGGAACGGTGTCGGTCTGCGCCGGCACAAGCGCGAGGTCCGAAAGGGTTCCGGTACTGGCGCCGACCAGATGCCAGGCCCGAGTGCGGGCGGGCGGCAGCAGCATCTGCGCGTCCCGCGCGGACAGGGTCGCCAGCCTGGGCACGTGCACGTTCCCGTCGCGCAGCGCGAGTTGCGGTTCGCCGGAGGCGATCGCGGCTGACAGGGCCGCCCCGTCCACGGCACCCTCGTCGAGGTCCACGAGTATGAAACGGTCCGGCTGTTCCGACTGCGTGGACCTCAACAGACCCCAAACGGCCGAAGCCACCGGGTCCCGCAACGGGTCCGCGTCACCCGTGGACACCGCGCCGCTCGTGATCAGCACCAAGCGCCCGTCCGCTCCCGCGTCCCCGCTCCCGCCCTCTTCTGCCGCCTCGTCCGCGGACAGCCAGCCCTGTACCAACTCCAGGGCCTGGTGGACGGCGTGGCGCACCGCGACGGCGTCCATGGTGGGCGACTGCGAGACGGGGACGGCTATGAGGGAGGTCGTGCCGGTGGCAGCTGGGGACCCTGCCGTGTCCGCCGGGGTCCGCATGGCCGTCAGCGCGTCGGCCAGGTTCCGGTGACGCTCGGTCCGTATACCGGCGCCGGACAGCACTTCCGCGAACCCGAGGCCGTCGTCCTCGTCCCCGACCACGATCCAGCGGAAGGCGGTCGTAGCCGTGGTGCCGCCGGCCGGCAAGGGCAGTGCGGGCCACTCGACCCGGTGCAGCATGTCCTGGGTCGCGTCCTGCTCGGCAATCCGCAACTGGTCCGGGGAGACCGGGCTCACGACGAGGGCGTCGATCTCACAGACGAGCCGCCCCTGTTCATCGGCGCACTGCACGCGCACGGCATCGTCCCCGACCGGCGAGACACGGACCCGCAGACGCTCGGCCCCAGGGGCGTACAGGCGTATCCCACGGAAGGTGTACGGAACGCGCGCCTGTCCGTCGTCGGGGAAGAACGATCCCAGACGCATCGTCTGGAACGCCGCGTCGAGCAGCGCGGGGTGCAGGCCGAATCGGTCGCCGGGCGGCAAGGCACCCTGGTCCAGTGCGACATCGGCGTAGACGTCGCTCCCGTCCTGACGGCCGGACCGTACGCCACGGAACAGCGGGCCGTAGCCGTAACCACGAACAGCGAAGGACGCGTAGAAGTCCTCGGCCAGGAAGGTGTCCGACTCCGTCGAGGCCATGCTCCATTGCACCGTGGGGAGACCGAGGTTCCCGTCCGCGCCCACACGGGAAGCCGGGGTGGCGGGGGCCGGGGCGACCGTCGCCTGGGCGTGCTTCGTCCAGTTGGCCGTGCCCCTGCGGGTCTCCGCCTCCGAGTCCGTCTCGCGCGATGCCTCAGGTGTGCGCGTGGTGCCCTGCTGTGTGTCGGGGCGCGAGTGGATGGTGATCGTACGACGCCCCTCGGCGTCCATCGCACCCACGACCAGCCGCAGTTGGACGGCAGCGCTGTCGGACAACAGCAGCGGCGAGGTCAGCGTCAGCTCTTCGACCAGCTCGCATCCGAACTCTCCGCCGGCCCACAGGACGATGTCGACGAAGGCCGCACCTGGCAGCAAAGGCGTACCCATAAGGGTGTGTTCCAGCAGCCAGGGATGCGAGTCAGCGGTGAGCCGGGCGGTGTAGAGGTGCTCGCCTCCTTCCGGAAGTTCCGTACCGGCGTCGAGCAACGGGTGACCGGCCTCCGCCATACCGAAGGAGGTCACGTCTCCCTTGCGCCGAGCAGGGTTGTTGTACCAGTGGTTCTGGCGTTGGAAGGGGTAGGTGGGCAGGTCGATGAC
>NZ_WWIC01000346.1:0-16033 GCF_009872555.1 Streptomyces sp. SID5643 | reverse complement strand
ACCCGGCAGCCCGGGCCGCCGCGCCGGCTGACGCGGACGCCGCCTCCACCCCGGAGACGACCACCCCGGCTCAGCCCGCCCCGGAACCGACGACCACCGAGGCCGCCGCACCCGCTCAGGCACCCGAGGCGCCCTCGGCCTCCGAGGCCTCCGAGGCCCCCGTGCCTGCCCCCGCCGCCGGAGCGCCGGCGGCCCCGGCCCCCGAACCGGTCGCAGCCGCCCCCGCCCCCGCCCCGCAGGGAACCGCCCCCGGCGCCCCGGCGCCCGGCGAGGACGTCACCGTCGTACTCCCCGCCCCGGCCGCGGAAGAGCAGGCGGAGCAGGCCGGACAGGGCGGACACCCCGTGCAGGGCCCGCAGCGGTCCCAGCCGGCGGAGCCCGAGACGCCGGAGCCCCCCGCAGCCGCACCGGCGGCCACGGTCCCGGCTCCCCGCGACGGCGACGCCGAACTCGCCCAGAACGCCGACGACCTGGACACCCGGGCCGCCGAACAGGAAGACATCGACGACCAGGAACGCCGAGAAGAGAGTGCGGCCGCAGTGGCAGAAGCCCGACAGTCCAGCGGCCCCGCGGCCCCCGGTTACGACCCCGCCGAGCGCGAGGCCGTCCTGAAGGTCATGCGCGAGCGCCGTGACATCCGCAACGGCTTCCGCAGCGACCCCATCCCGCACGAGGTGCTGCTCCGCGTCCTGGAGGCCGCCCACCACGCGCCCTCCGTCGGCCACTCGCAGCCCTGGGACTTCGTCGTCATCCGCTCCGCCGACACCCGGCGCGCGATGCACGAACTGGCCATGCGCCAGCGCGACGCCTACGCGAAGTCCCTCCCGAAGGGCCGGGCCAAGCAGTTCAAGGAACTGAAGATCGAGGCCATCCTCGACACGCCGGTGAACATCGTGGTCACCGCGGACCCGACCCGTGGCGGCCGGCACACCCTCGGCCGCCACACCCAGCCCCAGATGGCCCCGTACTCGGCCGCCCTGGCCGTGGAGAACCTGTGGCTCGCCGCCCGCGCCGAGGGCCTCGGCGTCGGCTGGGTCAGCTTCTTCGACGAGCGCGAGATGGTGCGCGCCCTCGGCCTGCCCGAGCACCTGGAGATCATCGCCTACCTGTGCGTCGGCTACGTCGACGAGTTCCCGGACGAGCCCGAGCTGTTGCAGGCCGGCTGGTCCAAGCGCCGCCCCTTGTCCTGGGTCGTGCACGAAGAGACATACGGCCGCCGTGCCCTGCCCGGAGAGGAACCCCACGACCTGCTCGCCGAGACCGTCGCGCAGATCCGCCCGCTGGACGCCAAGGCGCTCGGCGAGGCGTGGGAGCGCCAGAAGCGTATGACCAAGCCGGCCGGCGCGCTGGGCATGCTGGAGATCATCTCCGCGCAGCTGTCCGGCCTGTCCCGCCAGTGCCCGCCGCCCATCCCGGAGCCCGCGGCCGTCGCCATCTTCGCCGGCGACCACGGAGTGCACGCCCAGGGCGTCACCCCCTGGCCGCAGGAGGTCACGGCCCAGATGGTGGCCAACTTCCTCGGCGGCGGTGCCGTCTGCAACGCCTTCGCCACCCAGGTCGGTGCCGAGGTCTGCATCGTGGACGTGGGCGTCGCCGCCGACCTCCCGGCCACCCCGGGCCTGCTGCCCCGCAAGATCCGGGCCGGCACGTCCGACATGACGACCGGCCCCTCGATGACCCGCGAGGAGGCCCGGCAGGCCATCGAGGTCGGCATCGAGACCGCCCGCGACCTGGTCGCCGCCGGCAACAAGGCGCTGCTGACCGGCGAGATGGGCATCGCGAACACCACGGCGTCCGCCGCCCTGATCTCCGTCTTCACGGGCGCCGACCCGGCCGAGGTGACGGGCCGGGGCACCGGCATCAACGACGAGACCCTCGCCCGCAAGACCGAGGTCGTGCGCCGTGCGCTGGAGCTCCACCAGCCGGATCCGGCCGACCCGATCGGCGTGCTCGCCGCGATCGGCGGCTTCGAGCACGCCGCCATCGTCGGCCTCCTCCTCGGCGGTGCCTCCCTGCGGACGCCGGTGATCCTGGACGGCGTCAGCGCCGGAGCCGCCGCGCTGGTCGCCCGGGCGATCGCCCCCGAGGTCCTGGCCGCCTGCATCGCTGGCCACCGCAGCGCCGAGCCGGGCCACGTCGCCGCCCTCAACAAGCTGGGCCTGCGTCCCCTGGTCGACCTCGACCTCCGCCTCGGCGAGGGCACCGGTGCCCTGCTCGCCCTCCCGCTGGTCCAGAGCACGGCCAGGGCCATGCACGAGGTGGCGACGTTCGATTCGGCGGGAGTCACCGAGAAGTAGGGCTCCCGCAGCCGACGTGATGCCGTGGGCGGCCGTTCCCGCACGACGGAACGACCGCCCACGGCCACGCCCCGGCAGACGGGCGGGGTGCCCAGCCACTGGACCACCCGCGCCGCCCTCCCCCCTGCCCACTAAAATCCGCACGTCAGGGCATCGAACTCCGCCGCAACAGGAGCCGCACCTCATGGCCGAACACCCCGCCTACCCCGTAGGCCTCCGCCTCACCGGCCGTCGCGTGGTCGTCCTCGGCGGCGGCCAGGTCGCCCAGCGCCGCCTCCCGGCACTGATCGCGGCGGGCGCGGACGTCCTCCTGGTGTCCCCCGAGGCCACCCCCTCGGTCGAGGCCATGGCGGACGCCGGCGAGATCACCTGGCACCGGCGCCCGTACGCGGAGGGCGACCTCGCGGACGCCTGGTACGCCCTCATCGCCACCAGTGACCCCGACGCCAACACCGCCGCCTCCGCCGAGGCCGAGCGCCACCGCGTCTGGTGCGTCCGCTCCGACGACGCCGACCGGGCCACCGCCTGGACCCCGGCCACCGGTCACAGCGAAGGCGTCACGGTCGCCGTCCTCACCACGGACGCCAAGGGACGCGACCCCCGCCACACCGCAGCCATCCGCGACGCGGTCGTCGAGGGCCTGCGCGACGGCACGCTCGTCGCCCCGCACCACCGCACCCGCACCCCCGGCGTCGCCCTGGTCGGCGGCGGGCCCGGCGATCCGGACCTGATCACCGTGCGCGGCCGCCGTCTGCTCGCCGAGGCCGACGTGGTCATTACCGACCACCTCGGCCCGCGCGACCTGCTCGCCGAACTGTCCCCGGGCGTCGAGGTGATCGACGCGGCGAAGCTGCCCTTCGGCCGTTTCATGGCCCAGGAAGCCATCAACGAGGCCCTGATCGAGCACGCCCGCAAGGGCAAGTCGGTCGTCCGGCTCAAGGGCGGCGACCCCTTCGTCTACGGTCGCGGCATGGAGGAGGTCCAGGCCCTGGCCGAGGCCGGCATCCCGTGCACGGTCGTGCCCGGGATCTCCAGCTCCATCTCGGTTCCGGGCGCCGCCGGCATCCCGGTGACCCACCGGGGTGTCGCCCACGAGTTCACCGTGGTCAGCGGCCACATCGCCCCCGACGACGAGCGCTCCCTGGTCGACTGGCCCTCCCTGGCCAAGCTGACCGGCACGCTGGTGATCCTCATGGGCGTCAGCACGATCGGCAAGGTCGCCGAGACCCTCATCGCCCACGGCAAGTCCCCGGACGCACCCGTCGCCCTGGTCCAGGAAGGCACGACCGCCGGCCAGCGCCGCGTCGACGCCACGCTGGCGACGGTCGCCGAGACCGTGCGGACCGCGGAGGTGAAGCCCCCGGCGGTCATCGTCATCGGCGAGGTCGTGACGGTCGGGCCCGCGACCCCCGCACCCGGAAAGTAACCCCGGGTAACACAACCCGTACCGAGCCGTTGGCACCGCACCCAGGACAAGGCAGTATCACCCTGTGGCCGATCTCATCACCGTCGAGGATCCCGACGACCCGCGTCTGCGCGACTACACCGGCCTGACCGACGTGGAGTTGCGCCGCAAGCGCGAACCCGCCGAGGGCCTGTTCATCGCCGAGGGCGAGAAGGTCATCAGAAGGGCCAAGGAAGCCGGCTACGAGATGCGGTCCATGCTGCTCTCGGCCAAGTGGGTCGACGTGATGCGCGACGTCATCGACGAACTGCCCGCCCCGGTCTACGCCGTCAGCCCGGAGCTCGCCGAGCAGGTCACCGGCTACCACGTGCACCGCGGCGCGCTCGCCTCCATGCAGCGCAAGCCCCTGCCCACCGCCGCCGACCTCCTGCGGACCACCCGCCGGGTCGTCATCATGGAGTCGGTCAACGACCACACCAACATCGGCGCCATCTTCCGCTCGGCCGCCGCCCTCGGCATGGACGCCGTCCTGCTCTCCCCGGACTGCGCCGACCCCCTCTACCGCCGCAGCGTGAAGGTCTCCATGGGTGCGGTCTTCTCCGTCCCCTACGCCCGTCTGGACACCTGGCCCAAGGGCCTGGAATCGGTCCGCGAGGCGGGCTTCACCCTCCTCGCCCTCACCCCCGACGAGAAGGCCCGGCCCCTCGACGAGGCCGCCCCGCACACCATGGACCGCGTCGCCCTCATGCTCGGCGCGGAGGGCGACGGCCTGTCCACCCAGGCCCTGGTCGCCGCCGACGAATGGGTCCGCATCCCCATGTCCCACGGCGTCGACTCCCTCAACGTCGGCGCGGCCGCGGCCGTCGCCTTCTACGCCGTGGCCACCGGCCGGCCCCAGGTGTAGGGGGCCTCGTGGAGCAGCGTGAGGCCGTCGTGGCGGTACTTCTGCGCGGTGAGCGCCTGCTCGCGATCCGGCGTGGCCCCGGGGTCGCCCGCCCCGGCTACTGGCAGCCGCTCAGCGGCAAGGTCGAGCCGGGCGAGACCCAGGAGCAGGCGGTCGTCCGGGAGGTCCGCGAGGAGGTCGGCCTCACCGTCGTACCTCAGGCGAAGGTCTGGGAGTCGGAGACCGACGACCACCGCTTCCGTCTCCACTGGTGGACCGCCCGCGCCGACACGGGCGAGGTGGTCCCCGACCCGCACGAGGTCGCCGAGGCCCGCTGGGTCACCCCGCGGCAGTTCCTGGCCCTCGACCCCGTGTTCGCCGGCGACCGCGAGTTCTTCGAGCGGGTCCTGCCGGAGCTCTGACGCCCCCGCCGGGCGGCGGGCCCTCGTCACACGGCTAGAAATCCCGGGGGTGGTCGTACTGCTGGACACGCTCCTGCCGTGCCCCGCCCCCGTCACCGCCGAGCCCCCGCGCCGGACCCTGACAGCCCTGGACCAGCGCGATTCCGACCGCCACCAGCAGCGTCACGACGACGAACACGAACAGCCGCTGCCGCAGCAACCGGGGATTGGCGGGCCGCAGCCCGGTCCCCGTGCTCCGGGGCGCCGGACGCCCGGTGCCGCTGTGCGGGGCGGGGCGGCTGCCGCTGCCCGACCGCGTCCCGTTGCGCCCGGTGGTGGGCGTCGGCCGCGACCCGGACCGCGACGGGGTGCCGCCGCGCGGGGCACCGGAGCCGCGCACCGGAGTCCTGCCGCGGTTTCCGCCCCCCGTCGACCGGTTCCCGCTTCCGCCCGGCCGGGCTCCGCCGCGCCCACCGGTCCCGCTCTGGGAGGCCGGGCCGTCCGGCGAGGGATGGCCGTCCCGGGAGGGAGCCGACCCGCGCGGTGGGGGAGTGCCCCGGCCCCGCTGCGCCCCGGACGTCCCCGCCCCCTGCTGCCCCTGCGGACGCCGGGTGCGCTCGGGGTAGGTGTCGGCGAGCCGCTCGGCCTCGGCGCCGCGGGGCGCGGGCGGCCGGACCCCGGCGAGGTCCTGGGACTCCCGGGCCGCGATCTCCTTGAGCCGCAGGGACAGTTGGAGCGTGCTGGGCCGCTCCTCGGGGTCCTTCGCCAGGCACGCCCGGACGAGCGGGGCCAACGCGTCGGGCACGCCGTGCAGCTGCGGCTCCTCGTGCACCACGCGGTACAGCATCACCTCGGAACTGCCGTGCCCGAAGGGCGAGTCGCCCATGGACGAGTACGCGAGCGTGGCACCGAGCGAGAACACGTCCGTGGCCGGTGTGACGGCGGCCCCGCGCACCTGCTCCGGCGCGAGGAAGCCGGGGGAGCCGACCGCCGTGCCGACATGGGTGAGCGTCGAGGCGCCGGTCGCCCAGGCGATGCCGAAGTCGATGATCCGCGGCCCCTTCGGGGACAGCAGGATGTTGGACGGCTTCAGGTCCCGGTGCACCACCCCGGCCTCGTGCACCGCGACGAGGCCCTCCGACAGGGCGGCGCCGACGGCCGCGACGTCGGCCGCGCCGAGCGGGCCCTCGGCCGCGACCTTGTCGTGCAGGGAGGGGCCGGGCACGTACTGGGTGGCGAACCAGGGCCGGTCCGCGTCGAGGTCGGCGGCCACCAGCCGGGCCGTGCAGCCGCCGCGGATCCGCCGCGCCGCCGACACCTCACGGGCGAACCGCGAGCGGAACTCCTGGTCCTCCGCCAGGTCGGGGCGGATGACCTTGAGCGCGACCCGCTGCCCCTTCTTGTCGGAGCCCAGGTAGACCACGCCCATCCCGCCCGCGCCGAGCCGTCTGTGAAGCTTGAACGAGCCGACGACGCGCGGGTCCTCGCGCCTCAGGCGCATCATCGCCATGTTCATCCCCGCTGCCCGGTCCTGTGACGAGCCACAGCTTACGTTTCCACGGCCGCCCGCGCGCAGAGGCCGCGCCCTCTCAGGGTGATGGATTGTCAGTGGTGGGTGGGAGACTTGAAAGGTGGTCAGGGAGGGCGCGAAGAGGCGGACTTCGCGCGGTGAGTGATCCCAACCACCCGTCGCAGAAGGGGGATTGGTCCTGTGAAGGGTGATCGTGTGGAGATAGTCGTGGATGCGGGGGACACGACGCGCACCTACGAGGTCGTGGCGAGCAGGGCGGGCCGCAGGGTGGAGACGGCGGTCCGCCGAGGTGTCGTGGAAGTGAGCGAAGTCACCCGTAGCGGCACGGTCGTGCGTACCGCCCGCTTCATGGCGAATCGGGTGCTGGCCCTGGTGGAACAGCCGATTCCGCGAGAGGAGAGCTCGGACAAAGAAGGGTGAACCGGTCGCCCCGTGGGGGAAGACCCTGAGACCCGTGTCCCCGTCTCCACCCAGGGGAGTACGTCGCAGGTGGCGGCTCATCCTCCGGGAGGCCCGGCAATCGGTACGAGGGCATGACGCCGGCAGAGGGCCGGACGCCTAGATTTGAGGTCAAGCGGCGGGTGCAGCACTCGTCCCCCGAGGTCAGACGCCCGCCGCTGCCAACGACAACCGATACAGGTCAGGAGAGGGGCCATGGCCCAGACGGCTCCGCGGACACTGCTCCGCGAGGAGGGACGCAAGGCGTACGCCGCCGCGTCCCGCCCCCGCCGCCAGGGCCGTCGTCACCCGCTGGTGGCGACCCTGATGGCCCTTCCCCTGGCGGTCCTGCTCCTCCTCGTCTTCGACGGGTGGGAGACAGTGGCCACACAGGCGTCGTCCGTGGGCGAGATGCTGGGGCGCTGAGCGGCGACCCCAGGCCCGGAAGAGCGGTCCGGGCGGGGACATCCCGACCATGAAACCCCGTGGGGACGGGGGTGCGGCGGACGGCACAAAATGCCGGCGCAGCTGGGGAGCTGCGCCGGCATTGCTGTGCCCGAGCGCTGAGCACCCGCAACGGACCCGCCCCCTGGGACCCGGTCCCCTCTGCGCGTACTCTCACCCGGTGAACTCCGCCCCCGGTCCGCTCCTGGCCGGTCTCACCGCCCGGGCCCGAGCCGCCGCCCACGCCCGCTCACCGGTCTGCCCCTGCGGCGTGGCCACGCTCGCGGACCGCCCGGACGGCACCGTCGTACGCCATGCGGACACCGTCGCGAAGGCCCACCCCCCGGATGCGACCCCCGCCGAGCTCACGAGCCGCCTCACCCTTGCCGCCCGCCGCCCCGGCATCCTCCTGCCCCCACTGGATCCCGCCCCGGTCGACCTGCACGGCCGCCTGGTGACGTTCTGGCCGTACGGCACCCCGGTGGATCCCGACGACCCGGACGCCGCACCCTGGGAAGCCGCCGCCGCACTCCTCGCCCGCCTGCACCGCAGCCCGGCCCCTCAGGGCCTGCCGGTCATGCGCGGCCCGGCCAAAGCGGCCCGCGCCGTCGCCCGGCTCCGAGAGGCCGGCCCGCACCCGGCGCTCGCACCCGTCCTGCGCGCCTGGGCCACCCTCCCGCCCTGGGCCCGGGCCGAGGCGCCGATGCCGCACTCCGGCACCCTCTGCCACGGCGACCTCCACCTCGGCCAACTCGTACGGCACCCCGCCGCCGACGGGCCCTGGCTGCTGATAGACGTGGACGACCTCGGCGTCGGCGTCCCCGCCTGGGACCTCGCGCGTCCCGCCGCCTGGTACGCCTGCGGTCTGCTCCCGCCCGGCGCATGGGCCCGGTTCCTCGCCGCCTACCGGGAGGCGGGAGGCCCGGCCGTCCCGGCCGAGGGTGACCCCTGGCCCGCCCTCGACGTCCCCGCGCGTGCCCTCACCGCGCAGACCGCGGCCCGGGCCGTGGCCAAGGCGGTCGCGGCCGGCCGCCCGCTGGACGAGGTGGAGCAGTCGGTCGTGGAGGCCTGTGGCCGAATGGCTGCCGTCCCGCCCCAGTTGGTGCAGGAGTACGCGAAGTAGGGTGCAACCGAGCACAGCGGGACAGAGTCTGTCCTGGCGAGATGTGAAGCAGGACCGACCGGCGAGGAGTTGAACGACCATGCAGTGTCCGAAGTGCCGTGCGCCGATGCACACGTACAACCGCAACGGTGTCCAGATCGAGCAGTGCAGCGGGTGCCGCGGGATCTTTCTCGACTACGGCGAGCTGGAGTCGCTGACCCGCCTGGAGGCCCAGTGGTCCCAGGGCGCCCCGCCGCCCCCGCCCGCCCCGCAGGCCTACCCCGCCCCTCCGGCCCCCGCATGGGGTGCTCCGCACGGCGGCCACGGTCACCACGGCCACCCCGGTCACCACCGCAACAAGAGCTTCGGCCACATGCTGTTCTCGTCCTGAGCCGTGACATCACAGAAGCCCCCGGCCGCGAACGGCCGGGGGCTTCTCGTGCGTGGACGATACTGGGATTGAACCAGTGACCTCTTCCGTGTCAGGGAAGCGCTCTCCCGCTGAGCTAATCGTCCTCGGGGCCATGACCACCGACTGTGGCGGATCATGGGCACTGCGTGCGCGATACTGGGATTGAACCAGTGACCTCTTCCGTGTCAGGGAAGCGCTCTCCCGCTGAGCTAATCGCGCGGGTCGGGATCTCGGGAGATCCAGTGGACGATACTGGGATTGAACCAGTGACCTCTTCCGTGTCAGGGAAGCGCTCTCCCGCTGAGCTAATCGTCCTTGGAGGTGGAGACGGGATTTGAACCCGTGTAGACGGCTTTGCAGGCCGTTGCCTCGCCTCTCGGCCACTCCACCAGGAGTGTAGGGGGCCGGGAAGCCCCCTCTTCCTTCGAGCGGACGACGAGGTTCGAACTCGCGACCTCAACCTTGGCAAGGTTGCGCTCTACCAACTGAGCTACGTCCGCCTGTCGTTTCGGTCCGCCCTCGCGGCCCGGCGACGTGTTGAACTCTAGCGGATTCCCGGGCCAGTACAAAAACGCGTTTGTGCAGCGTGCTGCGCTTCCCCTGCTCAAGGACGTCACAGGACTTCCCGGCAGGACATCCCCCGGTCACCCGTAGGGCCCCCGCCATAGACTCGACTGCGTGCTCGACCTCCCTCCTCTCGCCCGCTTCGGCGACCGCGTCGCCACCGGACTCCTCGACGTCACCGACGATCCCGAGGCCCTGGAATCCAGCGGCTTCTGGGCCGTCTGTGCCGACTTCGAAGGCCGTCTGACCTGCGCCCGCTTCGCGGAGGTCCGGACGGCGGGCGTGCCGGCCCCCGTGCCCGGCGCATGGCGCGGCCCGGCCGCCGGTGACTGGACGTCCTCGCTCGACCGCGCCGCGTACACGGCCGCCGTACGGCGGATCCGCGCCCACATCGCGGCCGGCGAGGTCTACCAGGCGAACCTGTGCCGGGTGCTGTCCGCGCCCGTGGCCCCCGGCGCCGACGTGGACGCCCTCACCGCACTGCTGGCCCGCGGCAACCCGGCGCCCTATGCAGGAACGATCCGCCTGCCCGAGCACGGCGTCGAGATCGCCACGGCCTCCCCCGAACTGTTCCTGCGGCGCGACGGCCGGGTCGTCGCGTCCGGGCCGATCAAGGGCACCGGCCGTACCGAGGCGGACCTGCTGGAGAAGGACTTCGCCGAGAACGTGATGATCGTGGACCTGGTCCGCAACGACATCGGGCGGGTGTGCGCCACGGGCAGCGTGACGGTGCCCGACCTGTGTGCCGTCGAGAAGCACCCCGGGCTGGTCCACCTCGTCTCGACGGTCCGCGGTGAGCTGGCGGACGGGGCCGGCTGGGCCGAGCTGCTCGGCGCCGCCTTCCCGCCCGGCTCGGTCACGGGCGCGCCCAAGTCCAGCGCCCTGCGGATCATCGACGTCCTGGAGACGGCGCCCCGGGGGCCGTACTGCGGCGGGATCGGCTGGGTCGACGCCGACCGGGGCACCGGAGAGCTGGCCGTCGGCATCCGCACCTTCTGGATCGACCGTGCGGACGGCGTGCTGCGCTTCGGCACCGGCGCCGGCATCACGTGGGGCTCGGATCCCGAGGGGGAGTGGCGGGAGACCGAGCTCAAGGCGGCCCGGCTGCTCGCGATAGCGTCGGGAACGTACGAGGTGAGTGGAGAGGACCTGACGTGAAGATCTGGCTCGACGGCGGGTTGCAGGACACCGAGTCCGCCCGCGTCTCCGTCTTCGACCACGGGCTGACCGTGGGCGACGGCATCTTCGAGACGGTCAAGGCCGTGGACGGCCGGCCGTTCGCGCTCACCCGCCACCTCGACCGGCTGACCCGCTCGGCGCGCGGCCTCGGCCTGCCGGATCCGGACCACGACGAGGTGCGCCGCGCCTGCGCCGCCGTCCTCGACGCCAACCCCGTGCCGCTCGGCCGCCTCCGCATCACCTTCACCGGCGGCCACGGCCCCCTCGGATCCGACCGCGGTGAGCACGGTCCGACCCTCGTCGTCGCCCTCGGCGAGACGACCCGCCGCCCCGACTCCACCGCCGTGATCACGGTCCCCTGGACCCGCAACGAGCGCGGCGCGCTCACCGGCCTCAAGACCACTTCGTACGCCGAGAACGTCGTGGCTCTCGCCCGGGCCCGTGAACAGGGCGCGTCCGAGGCGCTGTTCGGCAACACGGTGGGGCAGCTGTGCGAGGGCACCGGGTCGAACGTCTTCGTCGTCCTCGACGGCGAGATCCACACCCCGCCGCTCGCCTCCGGCTGCCTCGCGGGCATCACGCGTGCGCTCGCGGCCGAATGGACCGGCGCCCAGGAGACCGACCTGCCGCTCGACGTCCTGGAGCGGGCCGACGAGGTCTTCCTGACGTCCACCCTGCGGGACGTGCAGGCCGTGCACCGCGTCGACGGCCGCGAGCTGCCCGGCGCGCCGGGCCCGGTGACCGCCAAGGCCATGCGGATCTTCGAGGAGCGCGCGGGGCACGACCTCGACCCCTGACAGCCCCGGCGCTTTCGGCTGACCGGGACCGTGGTTGCGGGTAGAACACCCCTGATGACCACGACCCTGCGGCCGACCGAGCCGCTTCAGCAGAACGCCGACGGGACGCGCTCACGCCGCTACCAGGTCTGTGTGAACAGCCGTCCCGTGGGGGCGATACACCTCGACACGCATCCGGTCTTCGGCACCGCGGTGGCCCGGATCACGAAGCTGCACATCGACGAAGCCGACCGCAGGCGTGGCCGGGGCACGGTCGCCGCGCTCGCCGCCGAGGAGGTGGCACGCGGCTGGGGGTGCCGTCGCATCGAGGCGGTCGTCCCCGCCGCGTCCGAGGCCGGACTCCGGCTCGCCACCGCGCTCGGCTACGTCGTCCGCAACCGCGGCATGGAGAAGCAGCTCGGCGACACCCCGCCGGAGCTGCCGGAGGGCAGCCGCGCCCGGCCCATGACCGAGGCGGAGTTCGGCCCCTGGCTGGAGAAGGGCAAGGCGGACTACGCGCGCAGCTGGATCGACCGGGGCGTCCCTCAGGCAGAGGCCCGGGTCAAGTCGGAGCGCGACCACGCGACCCTGCTGCCCGAAGGCCTCGCCACGCCGGGCATGCTCATCAGCGTCGTCGAACACCTGGGCACGCCCGTGGGAACGCTGTGGCTCGCGGTGCGCGAGAGCAGCGCCTTCGTCTTCGACGTCGAGACCGACGCCGCCCACCGAGGGGAGGGCCACGGCCGCACCCTGATGCTGCTGGCCGAGGCCCAGACCATCGCCGAGGGCAGGCGGACCCTCGGCCTCAACGTCTTCTCGGGCAACACCCCGGCCGAACGGCTCTACGCCTCACTCGGCTACGAGACCGAGCGGTACGCCCTGTACAAACCGCTGCTGTAGCGGCCCGGTGGCCGACGGCCGGGTGAGGGGGATCAGCGCTCCTGCCCGGCCAGCAGCCGGTCCGCGATCTCCTCGATCCGCGCGCGCAGCCCCTCCTGGCTCTTGCCGCCGTCGAGCCGCTCCCCGCCGATGACGTAGGTCGGGGTGCCGGTCACCCCGATCGCCTTGCCCTCGGCCTGGTCGGCGTCCACGATCAGGATGTGCCGGCCGTCGATGAGCGCGGTGTCGAACTCCTCGGCGTCCAGGTCCAGCTCGCGGGCCACCTCGACCAGGAAGGGATCTCCCTTACGGGCCAGCTCCTCGACCCGCCCCAGCAGGGCCTCGGCGTACGGCCACCCCCGGCCCTGCTCCCATGCCTCCTCCGCGGCCTGGGCGGCGGCGAAGGCGTGCTTGTTCTTCTCCAGCGGGAAGTGCCGCAGCCGCAGCTCCAGACGGTCGCCGTAGCGGGCGCGCAGGGCATGGAGATCGTCCAGCGCGGTACGGCAGTCCGGGCACTGGAGGTCGCACCAGACCTCGAGGACGGGGGCGGCGGAACGGTCGGAGGAGGAGTCACTCATGCCTCCAGTCTCCCAGCAGCCCCGGCCGGGGCGCGGCCCGCACGGCACCTGCGGAGGAGGTGACCCCGAGATGTCCCTGATGTCGGGCCGGAACATGGCCCGCCGGGGTGCGGCGGGTGCAGGATGGAGGGGACGAAGTGCTCCGACCCGACCGCGCCACGCCTGGAGGACCGGATGATTGCCGAGACCGTCTGCTCCGCCGTGTCCGCGGCAGGCCTGGGCCTTGCGATCGTCACGGCGTACCGCAAGCGGTACCTCGCCGCGGTCCGGATCGCGGCCTACTCCCTCGTCCCGATCGGCCTCGTGATGACGGGCGTCGTCGAGTGGCTGGCCGACACCGCGTTCAGCCCGGCGGCCTGGGCCGGGTTCGGGGTGCTCGGCCTCGCCTGGGTGCTCTTCATGACCACACGAGCCGTGGAACGCCGTCGCGGCGGTACCCGCAAGGAGCGCAGGGCGGCGGCCCGCGCCGCCGACCGGCCCGACACGGTGGCCCCCGCCGCCTCGGCGCCTTCCCTCGGCCAGGGCTCCCGCCCGGCGGCGAAGCCCGCGCCGGCGTCCCGCGACGACGACTTCAGCGACATCGAGGCCATCCTCAAGAAGCACGGCATATGAAGGCGGCCCGCCGGGGCCGAATCGTCACAGTGGGTCCGCCGGTGCGCGGAAGTGATCACAACCCGAACCGGACCTCGCGGAATCGGTGCACTCCCGCACGGAACGAGGCCGCTGATCGCGCCCGGTGGGGGGACTGCGTCATCATCGCCGCGAGATGCTGGACACGACGAGACAGAGCGACCCCGCACCGCCGCAGGACGAGCCACGTCCCCGGCAGGACGAGCCACGTGGTTGCCTCTTCGCCCTCTCCCAGCCACCGCTGATGATCTTCCTGGCGGTGATCGGGAGTCTGCTGCTCATGGCCTCGTTGCACGATCTGCTGCTGCTGTGAGCCTTACCCGCGGTACCCGGCGCCACCCGCCGGGACCGCGTCGGCATCGCCATCCTCCACAGCCCCGCGGCCCGGAGGCCCGGGGGCCCGATGTCAGCCCGCCGCCTCCTTGCGGCGCGCCCGGTACGCGGCCACGTGCAGGCGGTTTCCGCAGGTGCGGCTGTCGCAGTACCGCCGCGAGCGGTTGCGGGACAGGTCGACGAAGGCGCGCCGGCAGTCAGGTGCCTCGCACCGCCGCAGCCGCTCCTGCTCCCCGGCGACCACGAAGAACGCCAGCGCCATCCCGCAGTCGGCGGCGAGATGATCGGCGACGGAGGCGCCGGGCGCGAAGTAGTGCACATGCCAGTCGTAGCCGTCGTGGTCCGTGAGCCGGGGCGTGGTGCCGGCCGCCGCGACCAGCTCGTTGATCTGCCCTGCCGCGGCACGGGCGTCCGGGGCGGCGAAGACGGCGGCGAAGCACCCGCGGATCTTGCGCACCGCCGAGAGGTCGAAGTCCGAGAGCACCCCGACATCGCTGATCTCGTGATTCCGCACGAAGTCCGCAAGGGTCGCCACGTCCGGCAGCCCGTCCGGAGCCGTGTCGTCATCCGGTGCGGTGTTCACCAGATCGACCACGGTGTCGAGGGCGCACCGGGTGTCGTGGGTGATCAGCACGATTCGCTCCCTGGCCTGAGGGTCGGGCGGGCGCCCGCCGATGCTGGCCGATGGTAACGGCTCCACCTCCGCCGGACCGCCTCATGCCCGCACATGGCTTCGAATACAACGCCTGCCGGTCCGCCGGGGTTCCCTGTGTCCGGCGCTCCGGTGGAGGGGCACCGGAGCGCCGGACAACGGGGGAGGCGCACCGGAGCGCCGGACAACGGGGGAGGCGCACCGGGGCAAGGGCGCTCTCACGCGAACCGGCGCCGTTCCGCGTGATCCGCGGTGCCGGCGCCGGTGTCATCCCGTATGCGGTTGTCCGGGCCCGAGCCGTCTCCCCGAGTCGACGGCGCCGGGCGGCTTTGTGGGGGCCTCGCCCTAGCTTTCCGCCAGGATGTGCGAGAGCTCCTGATCGAGGTCGAAGTGCCGGTGTTCCGTGCCGGGCGGCACGGCGGCGTCGGTCCGCTTCAGGAAGGACTCCAGGGCCCGTGCCGGGGCCTCCAGCAGGGCCTCGCCCTCCGGCGAGCTCAGGGCGATGCACACGACGCCCTGCCCGTGACTGCGCGACGGCCAGACGCGGACGTCGCCGGTGCCCGTAGGGCGGTGAAGTCCCTCGGCGAGGAGGTCGCGGGCGAACACCCACTCGACGGTTTCCTCGGCTCCGGTGTGGAAGGTGGCGTGCACGGCGTAGGGGTCGGCCGTGTCGTACCGCAGGCCTGCGGGGACAGGCAGGGAGGACTCGCTCGACACAACGAGGCGCAGGTGCAGCTCGCAGCTGACCGTGGTGTTCATAAGCGCCAGGGCCTTTCGCTCAGTGTGCGCTCGGGGATTCGCACGTCGGCGAAATCGACATGCCACCTACGGTGCCGTTGTAAACCCCTCTGAGTGTTTTGCGTGCCTTTACGTAACTCTTCCGGCCGAGGGATCGTTCGTGTCCTGCGTCCATTCCGGTGACTGGTTTCGCTCGGGTAGTGTTTCCCCGTATGAATACGGGGAGTAACGAGCCGACCGAGGTGGCCGTGGCGGCGAACGAGACGGGGACGGGCGAGGCGCACGGCGAGCAGGATCGCGGGCTCGGCTCGCGTGCGCCGGAATTCATCAAGGCCCGCCGGGCGCTCCACCTCAGCTGGCAGGTCGGCGTCTTCATCATCGGACTCGCGGTCGTCGTGACCGGCATCATCATGCTGCCCCTGCCCGGACCGGGGTGGGTCGTGATCTTCGGCGGCATGGCGATCTGGGCGACGGAGTTCGTCTGGGCCCAGCTGGTGCTGCGCTGGACCAAGCGGAAGGTCACCGAGGCGGCGCAGCGCGCCCTCGATCCCAAGGTGCGGCGCCGCAACATCATCCTGACGTCGGTCGGGCTGGTGATCATCGGCGTGCTGGCCGGCATCTACCTGTGGAAGTTCGGCATCACCATGCCGTGGAAGATCAAGGACCAGTGAGCGTCACAGGCACCCCCTGACATGGGGTAATGTTCTTCCTGCGTCCGGGCGATTAGCTCAGTGGGAGAGCGCTTCGTTCACACCGAAGAGGTCACTGGTTCGAACCCAGTATCGCCCACC
>NZ_WWIC01000345.1:0-29343 GCF_009872555.1 Streptomyces sp. SID5643 | reverse complement strand
GCCCGCGCCGCCGACGCGGCGACAGCGGCGGAGCGGTCGTACGAGGCCGAGCGCCGCACCGCCGAGGCCCTGGCGGGGGAGGAGCGGCTGGCGGAACTGCTCAGCCTGACCCCGGAGCCGCGCCCGGGCATCCCGCAGCCCCGCCACGGCGCGGCCAGCGAGCCGGTCACGCCGTCGGCCCCCGGCGAGCAGGGACTCACCGCCGAGGAACTCGACCGCTTCGCCGACGACCTGCGCGACCTGCTCGACGACGCCGTCTCCTCCGCCGAGCGGCAGCTGTTCGAGCTGCGTACGGCCGCCGCCGACGACTCCCGGATCCTCGGCGCGCTCGGCGACGGCGGGCTGCTCCCGCCCGGCCCGGACGTGCTCGCCACGGTCGAGTTCCTCGGCGAGCACGGCATCCCCGCGCTGCCCGGCTGGCGCTACCTCGCCCAGGCCGTCGACCCGGTCGACCACGCACGCGTGCTGGCCGCCCGGCCCGAACTCGTCGACGGCGTGATCATCACCGACCCGGACTCCCACAGCCGGGCCAGAGAGGCGCTGGGCGACGCCGCGCTGCTGCCCCGCTCCGCCGTGGCGGTCGGCACCGCCGCCGCGCTGCTCGCGCCGACCCCGGCCCCGGACGGCGACAGCGGCGACGTGTTCCTCGTGCCGCCGAACCCGGCCATGCACGACGAGCACGCCGCCGACGAGGAGCGGCAGGCACTGCGCGCCCGGGCGACCGAGCGGGACGAGGAGATCCGCAGGCTCGCCGCCCGTCTCGGCAAGGACCGCGAGCTGGCCGCTCGGCTTGCTTCCTGGCGCACGGGCTGCCCCGCTGGGCGGCTCGCCGAACTGGCCCAGGCCGCCCACGCCGCCCGGACCTTCGCCGAGGAGTCGGAGGCCGAACTGGCCGAGGCACGCACCGTGCGGGCCGAGGCCGACGAGGTCGCGGCCGAGGCCGCGCACGTCCGGGACGAGCGCCAGGAAGCCGCGCAGAAGGCCCGCCGCTCCGCCGACGCCCTCGCCGGGCTCGCCTTCCGGCTGCGTGAGCGGGCCGGCTGGCAGGTCAAGCTGCGCGAACTGGCCGACGAGGCGGCCGAGTCCGAGGCGAGCGCCCAGGCCTGTCTGGAGCGGGCCCGGGCCGCCGACGAGGACCGGCGTGCCGCCCAGCGCGCCGCCGACGACACCCGCCGTACCGCCCGCGCGCTGCGCGCGGAGCGCTCCGAGATCGCCGGCGCCCCCGACGACGTGCCCGAGGACGACGCCGAGACCCCCAAGGCATCCCTGCCTGCCCTGCGCGAGGCCTACCGGGCCGCGTCCCAGGTGTACGAGAAGGTGGGCGTGGGTGCCGACCTGCGCGCCGAACAGGCCCGCGCCGAGAGCGACGAGAGCGCGGCCCGCGCGGAGCTGGACCGGCTCAGCAACAAGGTCCGTACGCGCGCGGAGCAGCTCCTCGAATCCCCCGACGGTTCCGACGGGCCCAGCCGCCAGGCCGCGGCCGCCCGCGCCGAGGAGCTGGTGCAGCTCCTGGAGACGCGGATGTCGACCGCCAGCGAGCAGCTCGGACGGCTGCGCGGCGAGGCCGAACGCCTCGCTCCCGCCGACGACGGCGAGACGCACACCGACCTGCCCGAAGACCTCCAGCCGCGCGACGCCGAGCACGCGCAGACCCTGCTGCGCACCGCCACGGCCGAACTGGCCTCCCACACCGAGGCGCTCGACCGGGCCCGGGAGGCACACGCCGAACTCCTCGACGCCCACCGCGCCGCCGAGGACGCGGCGAGCGGCTTCGACGAGATCGCCGCCATGCTCCGCGACCTGCTGCGCGAGCACACCACGGACGAGGAGCACGACGAGCCCGAGCCCTACCCCGGCACCACGGAGGAGGCCCGGCAGGCGGCCGCCGAGGCCCGCCGCTCCCTGCGCGGCTGCGCCGCCGACCTGTCCGCCGCCGAGGCCGCCGTCCGCGAGGCGAGCGACATCCTCGTCCGGCACGCCAACTCCACGCGCTACGAGCAGGTCCGCACCCCGGCCCGCCAGCAGATCCGCGAACTGCCCGCCTCCACGCTGCCCGAGCACGCCCAGAAGTGGGCGGACGCCTTCGCGCCCCGGCTCCGCGTCCTGACCGACGAACTGGAGCAGCTGGAGCGCAACCGCGACTCGATCGTGGACCGCCTGCGCGGCCTCGTCGAGTCGGCCCTGGCCACCCTGCGCTCCGCCCAGCGGCTCTCCCGGCTGCCCGAGGGCCTCGGCGAATGGTCCGGTCAGGAGTTCCTCCGCATCCGCTTCGAGGAGCCCGACCAGGCCACGCTCACCGAGCGGCTCGGCGAGGTCATCGACGAAGCCACCCGCGCGGCCGTGAAGAAGAACTCCGACCTGCGCCGCGACGGCATGTCCCTGCTGCTGCGGGGCGTCGCCGCTGCATTGCAGCCCAAGGGGGTCGCCGTCGAGATCCTCAAGCCGGATGCGGTGCTGCGCGCCGAGCGCGTCCCCGTCGGGCAGATGGGCGACGTCTTCTCCGGCGGGCAGCTCCTCACCGCGGCCATCGCCCTCTACTGCACGATGGCCGCGCTGCGCTCGAACGACCGGGGCCGCGACAAGCACCGGCACGCCGGCACGCTGTTCCTCGACAACCCCATCGGCCGCGCCAACGCCACATACCTGCTGGAACTCCAGCGGGCGGTGTCGGACGCCCTGGGCGTCCAGCTCCTCTACACCACGGGCCTGTTCGACACCACCGCGCTGGCAGAGTTCCCCCTGGTCATCCGCATGCGCAACGACGCCGACCTGAGGGCGGGCCTCAAGTACATCAGCGTCGAGGAACACCTCCGCCCGGGCCTGCCGCGTGAGGCACCCGCCGGGGAAGCGGTACACAGCGAGATCACCGCGACCAGGATGTACAAGCGCCCGGTTTCCTAGGCCCGGGCGGTCGGCGGCCGGAGGTCAGCGACCGGCCGCCGGCCCGCGGGTCAGTCCGCCGTCGGCGCGGCGAGGGGAGCCGTGGCCGCCGACTCTGAACGGTGCTCGGCGAGCACGCCGGTCCGGTGCCGCTGGACGAACCAGTAGTAGGCGAACCCGCCGCCCGCGATGACGGCGACGAACAGCACCGCGCCCCAGCGCAGGTACCAGTGGTAGGGAGCCGCGGCGTTGTAGACCGCGGCGCGCGGCCAGATCAGGTTGAGCGTCATGGCGGCGCCCCACAGGACGGCCAGGATGTTGACCGGCAGACCCCAGCGGCCCAGCGAGAACCGGCCCTCGCCCGCGGGCTCCCACTTCCCGCGCAGCCGGGCGACCAGCAGCGGGACCGTGACGCCCAGGTAGGCCAGGTAGATCATGATGATGCCGATGCTGGTGACGACGGTGAAGATCTGCGGCTGACGGATGTTGACCACGAGGATCGCCAGCGCCAGGATCCCGATGATCACGGTCGGCAGGACCGGCGTCTGGAACCGCGGGTGGCACTTGGCGAGCTTCGAGGACGCGGGCAGGTTGTTGTCGCGGGCCATCGCGAACGCCAGCCGGACCGCCGCCGTGTGCACGGCGAGGGCGCACACCGTCACCGCGATCAGCACACACCACAGCATCGCTTTGCCGGCCGTCGGCCCGAGCACGTCCAGCACGATGTACTGCAGGCCGTCCGTGGACAGCTTCTCGCCCTTGAGGCTGGACACGCTCATCAACGCGAGCAGCAGGATCAGGCCGCCGAGCACGAACGACGCCACGATCGCCCGGATGATCGCACGCGGCGCGTTCCTGGTCGGGTCCAGGGACTCCTCGCCGAGCGAGGCGGCGGTGTCGAAGCCGTACATGACGTACGCCGAGGCCAGCGATGCCACCAGGAAGGCGCCCAGGTAGCCGTTTCCGTACCCCGCGCCGGTGCCGTGCGTCTCCATGACGACCTGTGGTCCGCGCGTGATGTGGACCGCGAAGAGGACGATCAGAACGACGGTGGCGATCAACTCGATGAACACGCCCGCCGTGTTGATCCGTGCCATCAGCTTGACGCCGAAGGCGTTCACGAGGGTCGTGAACAGGATCAACACCGCGGCCAGGATGACCGCGTTGGTCGCCACGTCGTACGTACCGGTGCCGTCCCCCACGAACTGGAAGAACGACGAGATCTGCGGCAGCGTCAACTGGTAGGCCAGCGCGACCGCCGATATGGACACGATCGAGGCGATCAGCATCATCCAGCCGGCCAGCCAGCCCAGATGCGGATTGCCGATCTTCTTCGACCAGTTGTAGACCGAGCCCGCCACGGGATAACGGGCGGCGAGCTCCGCGAAGCACAGGGCGACCATGAACTGGCCGACGAACACCATCGGCCACGACCACCAGTAGGCGGGGCCTCCGCTGCCGTAGCCGAAGTAGAACAGCTGGAAGGTGCCGGTCAGGATCGAGATGTAGCTGATCCCGGCGGCGAAGGTATGGAAGTTGCCGAGGGTGCGTTTGAGTTCGGGGCGGTAGCCGAATTCGGTGAGTTCGGCGTCGTCCCGGCCGTGTGGGTCGGTCGGCTCTGCGGTTGTTCTCATGGCGGAGTTCCTCAATGCGTTGCCTCTGCCTCAGGGCGATGTGGATCAGTTGTGTCAACCCTGGTGGGCGAGGCAGGTGTTGCGCCAGAGGTACTCCGCCTTGCGATGCCCGGCCCGTCTCGCGCGCTCACGTCCGGGACGGGAACCGGTCGGCTGCCCGGCACGGGCCGGCTGTCGAACGGCCGAAGTTCGCCCTGACCGACATGCCTGCGGACGACCACGCGAGCCGGAGCCACTGCCAAAGTGAGAAGGAGGAGGTGGCCCGAGTCCTAAGAGTGGGACAACTGCCCGGCTCCACCCCGGCGGCGTATCCGCCCCTGGGACCGCTCGGCGGCCCGCTCCTGCCGTCGGGTCCGGCGCCGCTCGCGCCGCAGGGCCCGCGCCGTGCTGCTCGGCACGGACACCACCCCGTTGCGCTGGTTCCAGACCTGGCGCGTCACCCACACGTCGAGCGCTCCCCAGGTGGCCGCGATCGTACTGACCACACTGCTGATCACCATCGGGAACGCCAGCCAGGAGCCGGCCATCGTGCACAGGAAGGCCACCATCGCCTGGAGCAGCGTCACGGCTATGAGGAGGACCGCCCGAACGGCCGCCGTCCGCACCGGATCCGGCAAGCGACGCCGGCGCGCGGGCTCCTCGACCCACAGGGGCCGATGGTACTGCTGCCGCTTGGCGTCACGACCCACCTCGTGCGCCAGGCCCTCCGTCTTCCGCCCCGGGGCGTGCGCCACGCCCCCGGGAATGTCGCGATCGGTCGCCTCGGGATCCCGATGCCCCGTCAGCTGCGCCCCATCCGCCCTGGGCGCACCACGCCGTTCCGCCGTGCCCATCACCCTGTCACTCCCCACCGCCAGCAGACCGCTCGCTCGCATCCGAAGACCCGTGCTTTCCAGTGGCTGCCCGGCTTGCGCTGTTTTACGCCGCCCAGGTGCAGGACGCGGCTCCTGTGGCCGATTCCGCCCCCGTTTCCCGTAAGGAAGGACGAACAACTCCTCACGAAGATTCCCGGAAACCGAAAAATTTCAGCCAACCGCCCTGGTGAAGTCAGGGGATTGGTCCGAGCCGCGACCACCGGTTTCGGGGAGACAACTCCCGCAATGCCCGGACAACTCGCCACGCCGCGTGGCTGGCGCGGAAGTTCAGGTTCCGGACCGGCTTTCGAGTTCCCTGCGGGTCGGTAGTAGGCTCGCGCCGTTTGTTGACGCACATGTGTACCCCCGGTAGCCGGGGGCCCGAGCTGGGGGAGGCCATGCGCTTTCGCGGGAAGTCCATCCGCCGGAAGATCGTGGCGCTGCTTCTCGTGCCGCTGGTGTCCCTCACCGCGATCTGGGCCTTCGCCACCGTGCTCACGGGACGTGAGGCGGGCGACCTGTTCAACGTGTCGTCCGTGGTGGAGAAGATCGGCTACCCCATCGAGGACACCGTGCGCGTCCTCCAGGAGGAACGCCGGCAGACGCTTGTCCACCTCGCCGACCCCCGTGCCTCCGACGGGCTCGCCGCGCTCCGCCGCAGCCGGACCGCCACCGACAAGGCCGTCAGCAGCATCCGCGAGAACGCCCGCAACCCTGATGTGCGCGACGCCATGGGCGCGGACACCGACGAGCGGCTGACCGCCGTCCTGGACGCCTTCGACGGCATCGAGTCGCTGCGCCGCAGTGTCGAGGACGGCACCGTCAACCGCACCCAGGCCCTGGACCTCTACAACCGGCTCGTCGACCCCTGCTACGTCCTCCTCGCCAACCTGCACGTGGTCGACAACGTCGAACTGGACAAGCAGTACCGCGCGCTGGTCAACCTCGCCCGCGCCCGCGAACTGCTCTCCCGCGAGGACGCCCTCCTCGGCTCCGCCCTGATCGTCGGCAGGATCTCCCATTCCGAAGAGCGGGACATCTCCGACCTCGTGGCCCAGCGCACCCTGATGTACGACGTCAACCTGCCGCTGCTGCCCGTGGCGGAGCGGGACCGCTACCAGAGCTTCTGGAAGAACGCCTCCTCCGCCCCCCTGCGCGTGGCCGAGGAAGCCGCCGTCTCCTCCGGGGCCGGAACCCCCCGCGGCGTCTCCGCCAAGGGCTGGGACAGCGCAGCCGGCAACGTGCTCGACGAGCTCGGCACCCTCAACGACCAGGCCAACGACCGCTACCAGGACCGCGTCCACCCCGTCGCCGTAGGCGTCATCGCCAAGGCGGTCATCGCCGGTGCGCTCGGCCTGATCGCGCTCCTGCTCTCCCTCTTCCTGTCCGTGCGCGTCGGCCGCACCCTCATCCGCGATCTGCGGCAGCTGCGTCTGGAGGCCCACGAGGCTTCCGGGGTGCGCCTGCCCAGCGTCATGCGCCGCCTCTCCGCGGGCGAGCAGGTCGACGTCGAGACCGAGGTCCCCCGCCTCGAATACGACAAGAACGAGATGGGCGAGGTCGGCCAGGCCCTCAACACGCTGCAGCGCGCCGCCGTCGAGGCCGCCGTCAAGCAGGCCGAGCTGCGCGCGGGCGTCTCCGAGGTCTTCGTCAATCTCGCGCGCCGCAGCCAGGTCCTGCTCCACAAGCAGCTCACCCTGCTCGACGCCATGGAACGCCGGACCGAGGACACCGAGGAACTCGCCGACCTGTTCCGCCTCGACCACCTCACCACCCGCATGCGCCGGCACGCGGAGGGCCTCGTCATCCTCTCCGGCGCCGCGCCCTCCCGGCAGTGGCGCAAGCCCGTCCAGCTCATGGACGTCGTGCGCGCCGCCGTCGCCGAGGTCGAGGACTACGAACGCATCGAGGTCCGCCGTCTTCCGCGCATCGCCATCAGCGGCCCGGCCGTCGCGGACCTCACGCATCTCGTGGCCGAACTCCTGGAGAACGCCACGGTGTTCTCACCGCCGCACACCGCCGTGCAGGTCCTCGGCGAGCGCGTCGCCAACGGTTTCACGCTGGAGATCCACGACCGAGGCCTCGGTATGGCAGCCGAAGCACTGCTGGACGCCAATCTCCGGCTCGCCGAGACGCCGGAGTTCGAGCTGTCCGACACCGACCGGCTCGGCCTGTTCGTGGTCAGCCGACTCGCCCAGCGCCAGAACGTCCGGGTCTCCCTGCAGCCCTCCCCGTACGGCGGCACGACCGCAGTGGTCTTCATCCCCGACGCCCTGCTGACCGACGACGTCCCCGACACCAACGGCATCGGATTCCGGCTCGACCGCCCCCAGCCGGCCCCGGAGAACGAGCCGCAGGACAGCCGCCGTGCCGCGCTGTCCCAGGCACCCGCCCAGCGCGCCGGCCTGCCCGCCTCCCTGCTGGACGGCCCGGTCGAGCTGGAGGCCCCCGTCGACCTGGAGACCATCGGCGATTTTCCCGGCGCCATCCAGGACGAGGACAGTGAACACGGCGGCCTGTTCCGCCCCCGCCACTCCCTCACCCGCACCCCGGACGAGACGGCGGGCCGCCGCACCGACCCGCGCCGGCAGAGCGCCGATGCCCGCGGCGCGGCGGACCGGAGCGACAGCGATGAGGAGCTCAGTGCTCCCGTCCCGCTGCCGCGCCGCCACACCCCCAAGCTGGTCAGCTCGCACGGGCGGCCGGTCACCGAGCAGCGCCCCAGGCGGGGGAAGACGGACGAGGAGACCACCACGGCCACCGGTCGCATGGAGCCGGGCCCCGCCTCCGCCCTCCCGCAACGCCGCCGGGGCGAGGAGCCCACGGCCGGCCGGGCCACCGGCCGGCCGGGCTCCGAGCCCGCGTCCGCCCTTCCTCCCCGGCGCCCCGGCGAGGACTCCTCGACCGGCAGCCGACGCGGGGACGCCCTGCCGGACGCGCCGCCGCCGCTGCCCGCGCGGCGTCGCGGGACGGAATCCGCCCGGCGTGGCATCGGCTCGGCCGGCCGCGACGAGGACCACACGCAATCCCCGGCCTCGCCCGGTAGTGCCGCCGGCAACCGGTCCGAGCCGCCCGCTCTGCCCTTGCGGACCCGCCGTTCGGAGATCGCCTCCAGCGGTCCTGACGGACCGGACCACGGCTCCGGCTCCACGTCGCGGGTCACCGGCGGGCCTTCGCGGGTCACCGGCGGGCCTTCGCGCCACGGGACGGGCTCCGGCGCCGCGGCCCGGGAGACAGGCTCCGCACCACCGCCCGGCTCCGGCTCCGGCTCCGCACCACCGCCCGGCTCCGGCTCCGCGCCGCTGCCCCGGCGGGTCCGCCAGGCCAGCCTGGCCCCGCAGCTGAAGCGGACCTCGGAGCCGCGTAAGGACGACAGGGCCGAGCCCGTCGAACGCGACGCCGAGGAAGTACGCAGCCGCATGGCATCGCTCCAGCGTGGCTGGCAGCGTGGCCGTGAGGAGAACGCCGAGGGCGATTCAGCCCACAGCGGCGCAGCACCACAAGGAACGACAGAGGGGGACGGTCGATGACCGCACCGAAGGCGACCGGCCACACCGCGACCATCAAGGGGGAGCTGAACTGGCTCCTCGACGACCTGGTGGACCGTGTCGCGAGCATCCGCAAGGCCCTCGTGCTCTCCGGCGACGGTTTGCCGACGGGCGTGTCCAAGGACCTGACCAGGGAGGACAGCGAGCACCTGGCCGCCGTCGCCTCCGGGTTCCACAGCCTTGCCAAGGGCGTGGGGCGCCATTTCGAGGCCGGCAACGTCCGCCAGACGGTTGTCGAGCTCGACGACGCCTTCCTGTTCGTGACGGCCGCCGGTGACGGTAGCTGCCTCGCCGTCCTCTCGGACGCCGACTCCGACGTCGGCCAGGTCGCGTACGAGATGACGCTCCTCGTGAAGCGAGTGGGCGTGCATCTGGCCAGCGCTCCGCGCACCGATCTGCCCGCAGGCGGGTAGTGGGATGACATGAGCGCTGACGGTCAGGGAAGAAGCCACTGGTTCGACGACGATGCCGGACCGGTCGTCCGCCCGTACGCCATGACCCGAGGCCGCACCAGCAGTCAGGGTCAGCACCGCCTGGACCTGATCGCGGTCGTGGTCACGGAGCCGCACGCGGACGATCCGGAAGCCGACCACATGCTCTCCCCGGAGCATGTGGACATCGTCGAACTGTGCCGCGACATCCCGCAGTCGGTCGCCGAACTCGCAGCGGAACTCGACCTGCCGATCGGGGTGGTACGGGTCCTCGTCGGAGATCTCGTGGACGCGGAATTCGTCCATGTGAACCGGCCCGTACCCCCTGCCGAGCTGCCGGACGAGAGTATTCTGCGCGACGTGATCAACGGCCTCCGGGCGCTGTGAGCAGCGTGGAAGCGGGGTACTGACGTGACTGGCTGGCAGTTCTGGGTGGACCGGGGCGGCACCTTCACCGACATCGTCGCCCGGCGCCCGGACGGCCGGCTGCTCACGCACAAGCTGCTCTCGGACAGCCCCGCACGCTACGCGGACGCCGCGGTCGAGGGCGTCCGCACGCTGCTGGCCGGCTCCGGTGATCCCGTCGACAGCGTGCGCATGGGGACCACCGTCGCCACCAACGCACTCCTGGAGCGCAAGGGCGAGCGCACCCTGCTGCTCATCACCCGCGGCTTCCGCGACGCCCTGCGCATCGCTTACCAGAACCGCCCCCGCATCTTCGCCCGCCGCATCGACCTGCCCGAGCTGCTGTACGAGCGGGTCGTCGAGATCGACGAGCGCATCGCCGCCGACGGCACCGTTCTGCGCGCACCCGACCCGGACGCCCTCGCCGGGCCACTGCAGGAGGCGTACGACGACGGGATCCGCGCCGTCGCGGTGGTCTGCATGCACAGCCACCTCCACCCGGCCCACGAACAGGCCGTCGGGGAGATCGCCGCCCGCATCGGCTTCCCGCAGATCTCGCTCTCCAGCGAGGCCAGCCCCCTGATGAAACTCGTACCCCGCGGGGACACCGCCGTCGTGGACGCCTACCTCTCGCCCGTGCTGCGCCGCTACGTCCGGCAGGTCGCCGACGAGCTCGAAGGCGTGCGGCTGATGTTCATGCAGTCCAACGGCGGCCTCACCGAAGCGGGGCAGTTCCGCGGGAAGGACGCCATCCTGTCCGGGCCGGCCGGAGGCATCGTCGGCATGGCCCGCATGTCGCAGCTCGCCGGCTTCGACCGGGTCATCGGCTTCGACATGGGCGGGACCTCCACCGACGTCTCCCACTTCGCGGGCGCCTACGAGCGCGTCTTCACCAGCCAGATCGCCGGTGTCCGGCTGCGCGCCCCCATGCTGGACATCCACACCGTCGCCGCCGGCGGCGGGTCGGTCCTGCACTTCGACGGATCCCGCTACCGCGTAGGGCCGGACTCGGCGGGCGCGGACCCCGGGCCCGCCTGCTACCGGGGCGGCGGACCGCTCGCCGTCACCGACGCCAACGTCATGCTCGGCCGGATCCAGCCGGCTCACTTCCCGAAGGTGTTCGGACCGGACGGCGACCAGCCCCTCGACGAGGCACTCGTCCGGGACCGCTTCACCGCCCTGGCACGCGAGATCGGCGAGCAGACCGGCGACGACCGCACGCCCGAACAAGTGGCCGAGGGCTACCTGCAGATCGCCGTGGCCAACATCGCCTCCGCCGTGAAGCGGATCTCTGTCCAGAAGGGCCACGACGTCACCCGCTACGCCCTCACCACGTTCGGAGGGGCCGGCGGCCAGCACGCCTGCATGGTCGCCGACTCCCTCGGGATCCGCACCGTCCTGGTGCCCCCGATGGCCGGAGTCCTGTCCGCGCTCGGCATCGGTCTCGCCGACACCACCGCCATGCGTGAGCAGTCCGTCGAGGCGCCCCTGGCACCCGCCTCCATGCCCGGCGTCCTCAAGACCGCCGAAGACCTGGAAGCGGCGGCCCGCGCCGAACTCCTCGCCGAGGACGTCCCCGAGGAGCACATCGCGGTCACCCGCCGCGCGGAACTCCGCTACGACGGCACGGACACCACCCTGACCGTCGAGCTGACCGAGCCCGACGAGATGCGGCGAGCCTTCGAAGACCGTCATCGCGCCACGTACTCCTTCACGCTGGACCGCCCGATCGTCGTCGAAGCACTCTCCGTCGAAGCCACCGGCATCACAGAACCCCCCGATCTCTCCGCTCTCGCCCCCTACGAAGCCACCACGGACGGCAGCCCCGAGACGCCGCGCACCGTCCGCCTCCACACCGGCGGCGCATGGCGCGGCGTACCCCTCCACCACCGGGAGGGCCTTCCCCCCGGCCACACCGTCACCGGCCCGGCGATCATCACCGAAGCCGGCTCGACGACCGTCGTCGACGACGGCTGGCGGGCCTCGGCCACCGACGACGGGCATCTGGTCATGGAACGCGCCGCGATTACGCAGAGTTCCGATCTCGACACGAAAGTCGACCCGGTCCTGCTGGAGGTCTTCAACAATCTGTTCATGTCGATCGCCGAGCAGATGGGCGCCCGCCTCGAATCCACCGCCCAGTCCGTCAACATCAAGGAGCGTCTGGACTTCTCCTGCGCCCTCTTCGACCCGGACGGAAACCTGGTGGCCAATGCCCCGCACATCCCCGTCCACCTGGGCTCGATGGGCACGAGCGTCAAGGAGGTGATCCTGAGGCGCGGCTCCCGCATGCGCCCCGGCGACACCTACGCCGTCAACGACCCGTACCACGGCGGTACCCACCTGCCCGACGTCACCGTGATCACGCCCGTCTTCGACACCCCATCGCCTGCCGACACGGAGAGCGACACGGCGGGAAGGACGGGGACCGACCCGGAGATCCTCTTCTACGTCGCCTCGCGCGGCCATCACGCCGAGATCGGCGGCATCGCCCCCGGCTCCATGCCCGCGGGCAGCCGCACCATCGAGGAGGAGGGCGTCCTCTTCGACAACTGGCTTCTCGCCGAGAACGGCCGCTTCCGCGAGGACGAGACGCTCCGCCTCCTCACCGAGGCGCCCTACCCCTCCCGCAACCCGAAGACCAACCTCGCCGACCTGCGCGCCCAGATCGCCGCCAACCACAAGGGTGTCGACGAGGTCGGCCGCATGATCGACGACTACGGTCTCGACGTCGTCCAGGCCTACATGAGGCACGTCCAGGACAACGCCGAAGAGGCCGTACGCCGCGTCATCGGCGCCCTCGACGACGGCGACTACGCCTACGAGACCGACTCGGGCGCCGTCATCCGCGTGGCCGTGCGCGTGGACCGCCGGAACCGTTCCGCGACGATCGACTTCACCGGCACGTCCGCGCAACTGCCCACCAACTTCAACGCCCCCTTCTCGGTCGTCAACGCGGCCGTCCTGTACGTCTTCCGCACCCTCGTCGCCGACGACATCCCCCTCAACGACGGCTGTCTGCGGCCCCTGCGCATCGTCGTCCCGCCCGGCTGCCTGCTCGCCCCCGAGCCGCCCGCTGCCGTGGTCGCCGGGAACGTCGAGACCTCCCAGGCCGTCACCGGCGCCCTTTACGCGGCGCTCGGCGTCCAGGCCGAGGGCTCCGGGACCATGAACAACGTCACCTTCGGCAACGAACAGCACCAGTACTACGAAACCGTTGCCTCAGGCTCCGGCGCCGGCGACGGCTTCCCCGGCGCACCCGTCGTCCAGACCCACATGACCAACTCCCGCCTCACCGACCCCGAGGTCCTGGAGTGGCGGCTGCCCGTGCGCCTGGAGGAGTTCGCCGTCCGGCGCGGGAGCGGCGGCGCCGGACGGTGGCACGGCGGGGACGGCGCGGTACGCCGCATCCGCTTCCTCGAACCCGTGACGGTTTCCACCCTGTCCCAGCACCGCCGGGTCCCGCCGTACGGCATGGCGGGCGGCGAGCCGGGCGCTCTCGGCGCCAACCGGGTGGAGCACGCCGACGGGACGGTGACCGCACTGGGCGGCAGCGACTCCGTGGACCTCGTCACGGGCGACGTACTCGTCATCGAAACCCCCGGCGGCGGAGGCTACGGCCGGCCGTCGCCCGACCCCCATCAAGCAGGAGAAGAGATCGATGATCTTCGGGCGTTCTGAGCGCGGCAAGCCACCGGTCGAGCCCGTCACGCTCAAGATCCTGGTGGCCGGCGGCTTCGGCGTGGGCAAGACCACGCTCGTCGGCGCGGTCAGCGAGATCAGGCCGCTGCGCACCGAGGAACTGCTCACCGAGGCCGGCCGCCCGGTCGACGACACCAGCGGTGTGGAGGGCAAGCGCACCACGACGGTGGCCATGGACTTCGGCCGGATAACCCTCCGCGAGGACCTCGTGCTGTACCTGTTCGGCACGCCCGGCCAGGAGCGGTTCTGGTTCATGTGGGACGAGCTCTCCGAGGGCGCCCTCGGAGCGGTCGTCCTCGCCGACACCCGCCGTCTGGAGGACTGCTTCGCCGCCGTCGACTACTTCGAGCGGCGTTCGATCCCCTTCCTCGTCGGCGTCAACTGCTTCGAGGGCGCTCCCCGTTACCCGACCGAGGACGTCCGTCAGGCCCTCGACCTGGACGAGGGCGTGCCGCTCATGATGTGCGACGCCCGCGACCGGGAGTCGGTCAAGGAGGCACTCATCGGCGTCGTCCAGCACGCCATGGCCTACGCCGCCGACCGTCGCGAGACCGTCACCGGCTGACGCGGCCCGGCCGGGTGCAGGCGGCGCGGCGCAGCCCCGGCCCGGGTACGCGCCCCGGCCGGGGTACGCGGCCCGTAGCCCCGCCGACCGGGGTACGGGCCGCCGTAGCAAAGGACGCTCCACGCGCGCGTGGTCAGCTCTCGCCCTCCTCCCAGCCGAAGCTCTTCTCCACGGCTTTGCGCCAGTTGTGGTATTCCCGGTCCCGCACCGAGGCCTCCATGTCCGGAGTCCACTCGACGTCCTTCTGCCAGTGCGCCTTGAGTTCGTCCAGGTCATTCCACACACCGGTGGCCAGGCCGGCCGCGTACGCGGCGCCCAGACAGGTCGTCTCGGAGATCTTCGGCCGAACCACCGGGACGTCGAGTACGTCTGCCTGGTGCTGCATCAGCAGGTTGTTCTTCGTCATGCCGCCGTCGACCTTCAGGGTGGTGATGTGCACCCCGGAGTCCTGGTACATGGCGTCGACGACCTCACGGGTCTGCCAGCTCGTCGCCTCCAGCACGGCGCGCGCGAGGTGCGCCTTCGTGACGTACCGGGTCAGGCCGGTGACCACGCCACGTGCGTCGGAGCGCCAGTACGGCGCGAACAGGCCCGAGAACGCCGGAACGATGTACGCGCCGCCGTTGTCCTCCACGCTGGCTGCGAGAGGTTCGATCTCGTCGGCCGTCCGGATGATGCCGAGCTGGTCCCGGAACCACTGCACGAGCGCGCCCGTGATGGCGATCGCGCCCTCCAGGCAGTAGACCGGCGCCTCAGTGCCGATCTTGTACCCCATCGTCGTCAGCAGTCCGCTCTTCGACGGCACCGGGCGGTCGCCCGTGTTGAGCAGCAGGAAGCTTCCCGTGCCGTACGTGTTCTTGGCGGTGCCCACGTCATAGCAGGCCTGCCCGAACACGGCCGCCTGCTGGTCGCCCAGCGCGGAGGCCACGGGCACACCGGCGAGCTGGCCGACGGCGGTGCCGTACACCTCCGACGAGGAGCGGATCTCGGGCAGCATGGCCTCGGGGATGTTCATGGCCGAGAGGATCGAGGGGTCCCACTGGAGGGTCTCCAGGTTCATCAGCATGGTGCGTCCGGCGTTGGTCACGTCGGTGACGTGCTGGCCGCCGTCCGTGCCGCCGGTGAGGTTCCAGATCAGCCAGGAGTCCATCGTGCCGAAGGCGATCTCACCGCGTTCGGCACGCGCCCGGAGGTCGGGCACATTGTCGAGCAGCCAGGCCGCCTTGGGCCCCGAGAAGTAGGTGGCCAGCGGCAGACCCGTCTGCTCGCGGAAGCGGTCCTGCCCGTCCGAACCACCCAGCTGGTTGCACAGCGACGCCGTCCGCGTGTCCTGCCAGACGATGGCGTTGTGCACCGGCTTGCCCGTGGAGCGGTCCCACAGGAGGGTCGTCTCGCGCTGGTTGGTGATCCCCATCGCGGACAGCTGGTCGGCCCTCAGGCCGGCCTTGGCGATCGCCCCTGCCACCACCGCCTGCACCTTGGACCAGATCTCGGTGGCGTCGTGCTCCACCCAGCCGGGCTTTGGGAAGATCTGGCGGTGCTCACGCTGGTCCACGGCGACGATCGCGCCGTCCTGGTCGAAGACGATGCAGCGGCTCGACGTGGTGCCCTGGTCGATGGCTGCGACGTACTTCGCGGAGTTGTCCGTCATGGCTACCCCTTCGGCTGGTCAGAAGGCTGCGTTGTAGATGAGCGCCCCGAGAATGCCACCGACCGCAGGACCCACCACCGGTACCCAGGAGTACCCCCAGTCGGAAGTCCCCTTGTTCGGGATCGGCAGGAACTGGTGCACGATGCGTGGACCGAGGTCACGAGCGGGGTTGATCGCGTACCCGGTGGGACCACCCAGCGAGAGGCCGATACCGACGACCAGCAAGGACACCAGCAGGATTGAGATGCCGGATCCGTAGATGCCCGCCGCTTCGCCGGGAATGGGGCCGATGCCGACTCCCTGGACGACCCTGTCGTCACCCACCAGTGCCAGGATGGGCAGGACCAGAGCGATGGTCGCGAGGATCTCGGTGATCAGGTTGGCGACGGGGTTCCGGATCTCCGGAATGGTGGAGAAGATGCCCAGCGTCGGAACCGGTTCGTCCACCGTGCCTTCCGTGGTGCCCGTCTTCCGGACGTTGGCCTGGAACTGGGCGAAGTAGAGCAGGTAGGCGAGGACCGCGCCCAGCATGGCGCCCACGATCTGCCCGAGCAGGTAGATCCAGACCTTGTCCCACACGCCCGTGTCGACGGCCAGACCCAGCGTGACCGCAGGGTTGATGTGCCCTCCGGAGAGGGGAGCGGCGGTGTACGCGCCTGCCAGCACGCCGAAGCCCCAGCCGAACGCGATCACCACCCACCCGGCGGCTCGCGCTTTCGAGAATCTGAGGGTGACGGCGGCACACACGCCGGCACCGAACAGGATCAGAATCGCCGTGCCGATCATCTCGCCGACGAAAATGTCTCCGTTACTCATGGCGGCTCCTCAGCCCTGGCCCGGGACGATCGGCCCCGGTTCTCACCTGCAGGGTGCGTTTCCCGTGGCTACTTCAGCCGGAGGCAGGGGTTCCGCGCCCCGCCCGGCATTCGTGACGAGCGTGCCGTCGCAGCCGAATCGCCCGTGGGGAAAGGGGCCTTGGCGCAGGCGCATCCATGCGCCGCAGTGCCGGAATACGCCGCGTATGTACGGCGATGTCGACTGACACCGGAAGTGTTCACCGGCACCTGAGGGGCGTCAAGGTCGCCGACCGCAACGGTTGACGGCCATCCGACGGCCGCCGGGCTCGCGCCGGGCCGACGGGCCGGTTGCTCGGCCATGGCGGCGCCCGATCGGGTCGATGTTCAGATCTGTTCCGGACCCGCGCGGGCCTGGGTGAGCCGCGCGAGGCTTGGCTTATGGTGTCCGGCCTCCGCCGGGCTCCGCCTGAGGGGGGAAACCCGGCCGCACCTGACTCCTCGCTTGCTAGTGTCCAGGATTCACCTGACCTGGCGGTTTCTCAACCGCAGGGGTTCCGCGGCGTTATGACCGCCGCGGAAGGCCCCCGGGGGGCAATCGTCTTCGGCCCCCTGCACGACCTCGACAGCGCCGCAACCCGTGCGCAGGGGCCTCCTGGCGCAGCTGCCGAAGGGCTGTATTCGCCGCGCGCCCGGACCGCCGATCAGGCCCCGCCTGTCAGTACCCCGCCGATCAGCACCCGCCTGTCAGTAGCCCGCCGATCAGCGCCCGCCTGTGACACCCGTCAGTCAGGACCCCGCCGATCAGCACACGCCTGTGACACCCGCCAGTCAGGACCCCGTCCGACAAGATCTCGTCGGCCGGGAACTCCCGCCCGGAGCCCGGACGAGCCCGGTCAGGTCGGCATCCGCAGCAGCGCCTCCCGCCCGCCTCAGACGCCCTGCACGTCCCTCTCGGCCGCAACCCCGCACCCCGCCGACGCCGGCGTCGGTAGCGAGCCCCTGCGGGCTTCGTGGCCCGGCACGCCCGCCCGGCCCAGCACCCAACTCGCCCCGTGCAGCGCCTTCGCCGCCTTCTTCAACGGAGCCAGGCAGGCCGCCGCCTGCCGGTGGCCGGTCACACTGCCCGGTGTGCACAGCACTGTCGCGAGGGACAGCGTGACCGGCCGGCCCCCAGCCGACCAGTCGGCGTCCAGCACCGAAGCAGCCAGCGGATCGAGACCCTCCGGATCGGCGAGCACCAGGAAGTCGTCCCCGCCGATGTGCCCCACGCGCGCGCCCCCCGTCGCGGCCTGTTGCAGCGCGCTTCCCACCGCCCGGATCAGCTCGTCGCCCGCCGCGAACCCTGCCCCGTCGTTGACCTGCTTGAAGCCGTCGACGTCCAGCCAGCTCAACGCGAACGCCCGCCCAGCCGCGATCCGCCGGTCCACCTCGCCGGTGATCGCGTCCGAGCCGGGCAGCCGCGTCAGCGGATTGAGTCCCGCAGCCTCCTCCACCCGTGTCTCGGCCAGCGCCCGCACGAGGTCCGCGAGCCGGACGGCCCCCACGCACCGCCCGAGCTCGTCCACCACGGCCACGTCGTCCGACGTGCGGTCCCGCCCTCCGACCGCCACCACGTCCAGGACCTCCCAGGCCGTGGCGTCGACGCCCACCGTCCGCGGTGGGTCACCGAGCTTGGCCGCGGGCCGGTCGGCGTACAGGGCATGTCCGTAGCGCCCCGACATCGACAGCAGGAAACGGGAGCGGTGCACCGACCGGACCGGCACGCCGGTGGTGTCCACGAGCAGCACCCCGGACACGTCCGGCGCTCCCGTCAACAGGGCGCGCACCTGCCCCGCGGACGCCGTGGCCGGCAGCAGGGCGGCGGGCCGGACGAACTCCCGCACCGACGGCCCGGTCCGCGGTGCGGTCACCTCGGCGGGGGAGCGCGGCGGGACGTAGACGTCCGCGGCGGGCAGGCGCGCCGGCGGTGCGAACAGCTCGCCCTGCGCCAGTTGTGCCCCGCCCGCCAGCGCCGCCGCACACTGCCCCTCGGTCTCCACGCCCTCCACGGCCAGCAGCGCTCCCAGCTCGTCGCACAGGGTCCGCATCGACCGCACCACCGCCGGTCGCGCCAGCAGCGATGCGTCCAGCTTCACCAGGCCGGGGGAGAGGTCCGAGAGCAGCCGCAAGGGCACGTCCCCGTCACCGATCCCGTCCGCACAGATCCGGAAACCCTGCCCGCGCAGCGTGGCCACCGCTTCCAGCAGAGCCTGCTGCGGCACATGCGTGTACGGCGGGCAGAGGTCGATCGTGACTTCCCAGGGCAGCCGCCCCGCCTCCCGCACGGCGTCGTGCAGTGACGGGAGCCCGCCGAGGTCCGCGAGTGTCCCGGCGAACACGTTGACGAACAGCGGAAGCAACGTCTCCTTGCGCACCGCCGCGCGCACCGCCGACACCGCCAGCCGGCAGTCGAGCCCGGGATCCCGGCGCGCCTCGGCAAGGATGTCGCCGGACTCCGGCCGAGCGAGTATCTCCAGCCCCGCGACCGCTCCGGTCGTCAGATTGACCACCGGTTGGAAGGCGAAGCGGAGAGTGTCCGTCCAGGAGTGCACGGCAGCATGATTGATGCCACCGGCACACACTCAGGCGCAGTTCACGAGACGTTCACGCAGCATTCCGGAGCGATCACGGAGCGTATGTCACAGAGGTGGGCGCACGAGCCGCAGCACCCTCTCCGGGCACCGGATGTGAAGACCCGTCGGAACGGCGCGCCATGATGGGCTGAGAATGGGCGACCCACCCCCCCCCACGTCCATCGGGCGGTTGCGTGCCGCCCGCGGTCCCCTTCCACGGCGCCCCCACTCCTGATAGACGCAGGGGCATGACACGACTCACCACCGCGGCACGTGCTCTGATCACCGCGTTCGCCGCCCTGCTGGCGTCGACCGCCCCCACCGCGACCGCCCGGGCCGGTGCCGATCCCAAGGCGCCGGGAGACTTCGTGGCGCTGAGAAGCGTGGATCCGACGATCATTCAGGAGATGCGCTACGTCACCCCGCACAACTTCGTCGGCGAGCGCATCGACGGCTACCGGCAGCCCGTCTGCATCCTCACCCGTCCCGCCGCCGAAGCCCTCCACAAGGCACAGCGGAAGCTCCTGCGCCAGGGCTACACGCTCAAGGTGTACGACTGCTACCGGCCACAACGGGCGGTGGACCACTTCGTCCGCTGGGCCGAGGACCTCGACGACCAGGCCATGAAGGGCGAGTTCTACCCGAACGTCGACAAGACCCGGCTCTTCGCCGACGGGTACATCGCGGCGAAATCCGGCCACAGTCGCGGTTCCACCCTGGACGTCACCCTCGTCAGGCTCCCGGCGAAACCGACCAGGCCCTACCGTCCCGGAGAGCCTCTGGTGCCGTGCTTCGCTCCCCAGGACGAGCGGTTCCCCGACAACTCGGTCGACATGGGGACCGGATTCGACTGCTTCGACACCCTCTCGCACACCCTCGACCCCCGCGTCCAGGGCCGACAGCGCCACAACCGGCTGCTCCTCAAGAGCACCCTGGAAGGGGTCGGCTTCGTGAACCTGGCAGAGGAGTGGTGGCACTACACCTTCAAGCCGGAGGCCTATCCGGACACCTACTTCGACTTCCCCGTGTCCAGGAAGTCGCTGACCAGCGCTCACTGAGCAGCCTGCGCGATGCGCCCTCTCCGTGATCCGCTACAGTCCGCCGCGTGTCCGAGAATCAGCACTCCGCTTCCAACGCCGCGCCGAACTCCCACTGTTCGAGCTGCGGCGCGCCCTACGGAGAGGGCGTCACCGGCTGGCCCCGTACCTGCCCGGTGTGCGAGGCCGTGGCCTACCGCAATCCCCTCCCGGTAGCGGTGGCCCTCCAGCCCGTGTACGACACCCAGGGCACCGCCCTGGTCGTCATCACCCGAACCATCGCCCCCGCGCGCGGGGGGATCGCCCTGCCCGGTGGCTACATCGACGACCGGGAGGACTGGCGGCAGGCCGTCATACGCGAGCTGCGGGAGGAAACCGGCATCGACGCCGCCGGCCATGACGTACGGCTCGCAGACGCGATGAGCTCGCCGGACGGACACCTGCTGCTGTTCGGTCTCCTGCCGGAGCGGCCCGCCGAGGGCCTGCCGCCCTTCGCCGCCACGGACGAGACGGCGAGCCGGCACCTCCTGCGCAGGCCCGAGGAACTCGCCTTCCCCCTGCACACCCTGGCCGTACGGGCCTGGTTCGAGGGCCGGTACATCTGAGCTCACCGCTCAGGCTCCCCGGCCCCGCGGACGCGCACCGGGTAGGGCGGCACGCTCCCGCAGTCCTCACCCTCCCGCTCCACGACCACCCGCGAGCCCGCCCACCGAGCGGTGTAGCGCTCGATCTCCGGCTCGTCCCACCCGTCGCCCCCGTCCGGCACGACCAGCCCGCCCCCGGTACGCCCCAGGGCGGGCGCCCACACCTCCAGTTCCAGCCCGCCGTCCTCCCCGCGTACCGGAAGCACGGCACCCGCGCGCGCCAGCACGGGGATGCGCGACAGGGGCGCCTCGACGAGCACCTTCCCCGGCCCCTCGTACGCCCGCCCTGTCGCGGTGTCGTACCAGCGCCCGCGCGGCAACTGGACCGCACGCCGGTCTGCGCCCGGGTCCAGGACCGGCGCCACCAGCAGGCTGTCACCGAGCAGGAAGGCGTCCTGGCACTCCCGCAGCGCCCGCTCCTCCGGCGCCGCCCACCACAGAGGCCGCACATAGGGCGCCCCCGTACGCCGCGCAAGATGCGCCAGCGTCACGAAGTACGGCAGCAGCCGCCGCCGTTCGACGAGTGCCACGCGCGCGTGCTCCAGCACCTCGCCACCGAACTCCCACGGCTCCCTGCGCCCCGCCCGCAGACTCGCGTGCGTACGGAACAGCGGCAGATACGCGCCCAGCTGGAACCACCGCAGATACAGCTCGGGCGACGGATCCCCGTCGAAGCCCCCGACGTCAGGCCCCGAGTACGGGACACCGCACAGCCCCAGCCCCATCACCAGGGCCAGAGAGGCACGCAGCCCCGGCCAGCCGGTGGCCACATCGCCCGACCACGTCCCTCCGTAGCGCTGCATGCCGGCCCACCCGGAGCGGGAGAACAGGAACGGCCGCTCCTCGGGAGCGAGCTTCCGCAACCCCTCGTAGGCCGCCCTGGCCATGCACAGGGCATACACGTTGTGCGCCTCGCGATGGTCACCGCCCCGCCCCTCCAAGGCGTGCCGGGCCGACCGCGGCAGCGTCGACTCACCGAAGGCGGTGAACGACGTGGGTTCGTTCAAGTCGTGCCAGAAGCCCGAGAAGCCCTGGGCGAGCCGCTCCTCGTAGAGCCCGCCCCACCACGCCCGCACGCGCGCGTGCGTGAAATCAGGAAACACCGCCTCCCCGGACCATGAGACACCCTCCACCACGTCCCCCGATACGCCCCTCACGAACGCGTCCTCAGCGGCCCCGCCGTCGTACACCGCACGGCCGGGGAGGGCCTTCACAGCCGGGTCGACGATCGACACCAGCCTGACGCCGCCCCGCCGGAGCTCCTCGGCCAGGACGGGCAGCTTCGGGAAGCGGTCCTGGTCGACGGTGAAGACCTGATGCGCCTCCAGGTGGTCGATGTCCAGGTGCACGGCGTCCAGCGGCAGCCCGTGCTCCAGGTATGCCGTGACGATCCGCCGCACCTCCTGCTCGCTGCCGAACCCCCACCGTGCGTGATGGTGCCCGAGCGCCCACGCGGGCGGCAGCGCGGGCGCCCCGGTGAGCGAGGCCCAGGCGAGCATCACGCGCGCGGGAGTGCCCACCATCACCCAGCAGCGCAGCGGACCACCGTCCATCCGCAGCTCACTCGTCCCGGCCCGGTCGTGCCCCGAACCCGCGCCCTCCTCGCCCTCCCGCAGCGTCACCGTGCCGTCCCACGAGCTGTCGTGGAACGCCAGGTGCGTACCTCCATCGGACACCACCAGCTGAACTGGCATCGTGATGTACAGCGGGTCGTCCCCCGGTGCGAAGGAACGGCCCGGATCCGTGTTCCACAGCCGGTACGTCCCGTCCGGCAGCCGAGGACCCGAGGCGCGCCCCCCGAGTCCGAAGAACCGCGCGTCGGCGCCCACCTCGGACCGCTGCATCCAGCGCGCCGGGCCGCCGCCGACCGGTTCCCACCACCGCGGCGGCAGATCACGCCGCAGCGTCACGCCACCCGGAGTGAGCACCTCCACCGCGCCGTGCCGCGACACCGCCACCGTCACCCGCTCGGCCACGACACGCCAGCCGCCGTCCTTGTCCGGCTCCAGGACCGCCCGCGGATCGGGCTCCGGGCAACGACCGGCCAGCGCGTACGACGGCTCGGGCTCCGCCCCGTCCCAGCCCCAGAACACAGCCCCGTTCACGGCGACCAGAATCCGCAGCTCCGAGCGGCCGAACCGGACGACACCGCCGCCAGGCCCCGGCTCCGCGCCCTCCACGAGCCCGGGCACCCGCGCACGCTCGGCCCCCCGCGTCGGCAGCCCGGTGGCGTCGGCCCGGTGCCTGCGCCACGCTGCTCGTACGGTGCGCACACCCTGCGCCGCCCCCACCGAAGCCACCGCTTTCACCGAACGCACCAGGTCACGACCGTTCATGCTGCTCACCCTGCCACTGACCGCCTGGCAAACGGGTGCCGTTCAACTGCCGTTCACCCGTGCCAGGACCACATCTTCACGACACGGACTATGTGGGGCGCACCCTGGTGCCGAAGTCGATCACATGGCATTGTCCGTGCCAGCCGCTCACGCGCACACCCCAGCCCGTGCGCGGAGGACGCACACGACGCGCACAGTCCGGGAGCCGACCATGCCCACCGACAGTTTCCAGCCGCTCTGGCAGCCCGACCCCGGGCGCATCGCCCGGGCCCGGATCACCAGGTTCCAGGCCTGGGCCGCCGAACACCACGGCGCCCCAGCCGACGGCGGCTACGCCGCCCTGCAACGCTGGTCCGTCGACGACCTGGACAGCTTCTGGAAAGCCGTCACCGAGTGGTTCGACGTCCGCTTCTCGCACCCCTACGCGCGCGTGCTCGGCGACCGCTCGATGCCGGGCGCCCAGTGGTTCCCCGAAGCGACCCTCAACTACGCCGAGCACGCCCTGCGGGCGGCCGGCACCCGCGCCGACGAACCGGCCCTCCTCTACGTCGACGAGACCCACGAACCACACCCCGTCACCTGGGCCGAGCTGCGCCGCCAGGTCGGCTCCCTCGCCGCCGAACTGCGCACGCTCGGAGTGCGCCCCGGCGACCGCGTCAGCGGCTACCTCCCGAACGTGCCGCAGGCCGTGGTCGCCCTCCTCGCCACCGCCGCCGTCGGCGCGGTCTGGACGTCCTGCGCGCCCGACTTCGGTGCCCGCAGCGTCCTCGACCGCTTCCAGCAGGTCGAACCGGTCGTGCTCGTCACGGTGGACGGCTACCGCTACGGCGGCAAGGAGCACGACCGACGCGAGGTGGTCGCCGAACTGCGCCACGAACTGCCCACCCTGCGCGCAGTGATCCACATCCCGCTCCTCGGCACCGAGGCACCCCAGGGAGCGCTGGAATGGTCGGCCCTGACCTCGGCCGACACGGAGCCCGTCTTCGAGCAGGTGCCCTTCGACCACCCCCTGTGGGTGCTCTACTCCTCCGGCACGACCGGACTGCCCAAGGCCATCGTCCAGTCCCAGGGCGGCATTCTGGTCGAGCACCTCAAGCAGCTCGGCCTGCACTGCGACCTCGGCCCCGAGGACCGCTTCTTCTGGTACACCTCGACCGGCTGGATGATGTGGAACTTCCTCGTCTCCGGCCTGCTCACCGGCACCACGATCGTCCTCTACGACGGCAGCCCCGGTTACCCCGACACGGGCGCCCAGTGGCGGATCGCCGAACGCACGAAGGCCACCCTCTACGGCACCTCGGCCGCCTACGTCATGGCCTGCCGCAAGGCGGACGTGCATCCCTCCCGCGACTTCGACCTCTCCTCGGTCCAGTGCGTCGCCACCACCGGCTCGCCCCTGCCGCCCGACGGCTTCCGCTGGCTCCACGACGAGGTCCGCGACGACCTGTGGATCGCCTCCGTCAGCGGCGGCACCGACGTGTGCTCCTGCTTCGCCGGAGCCGTACCCACCCTCCCGGTCCACGTCGGCGAGCTCCAGGCCCCCTGCCTCGGCACCGACCTCCAGTCCTGGGACACCGACGGCAGCCCCCTCATCGACGAGGTCGGCGAACTCGTCGTCACCAACCCCATGCCGTCGATGCCCATCCACTTCTGGAACGACCCCGACGGCAGCCGCTACCACGACAGCTACTTCGACACCTACCCCGGCGTGTGGCGGCACGGCGACTGGATCACCGTCACCTCCCGCGGATCCGTCGTCATCCACGGCCGTTCCGACTCCACGCTCAACCGCCAGGGTGTGCGGATGGGATCCGCCGACATCTACGAAGCCGTCGAGCGGCTCCCCGAGATCAAAGAGTCCCTCGTCATCGGCATCGAACAGCCCGACGGCGGCTACTGGATGCCCCTCTTCGTGCACCTGGCTCCCGGAGCCGTCCTCGACGAGGCCCTGCTGAACCGCATCAAGCAGACGATCCGCGAGCAACTGTCTCCACGTCACGTCCCCGACGAGATCATCGAAGTACCCGGCGTCCCGCACACCCTCACCGGCAAGCGCATCGAGGTCCCCGTCAAGCGCCTCCTCCAGGGCACCCCGCTGGAGAAGGCGGTCAACCCGGGCTCCATCGACAACCTCGGCCTGCTGAACTTCTACGAGGACCTGGCCCGCAAGCGCGCCTGACCACGTCCACTCCCCGTCACACACTCGCCGTCACCGGTGCTCAGGGGCAGTTCACATGGCTACACCCCATGTGAACTGCCCCTTTCCAGCTTCTCCTGTGTACGCGATCACCCCGAGCCGGGCCATTGTCAGTGGCGCCGCTTACTGTGAGTGAGCATCGATCGACCGTGCACAGGGGGAACAATGGCGCACACCGACAACCGGACCATGCGACGCGTCCTGCACCGCGAAATCGCCGGCACCATCGGCCTGCTGACCGACGAACACGACTTCCGCGTCATGCGGCGCTACCGCAGCTTCACCTTCGCCGACCACGCGACCTACCTGAAACAGGTGGAGGCTCTCCTCAGGTCCCGCGCCCTACAGGGCAGCCACACCACCGTGGCCCTCTTCGACCCCGAGGAATACGCCGCGTTCTGCACACACAAGGGCCTGGACCCCGACCACCCGTCGAGCCGCACACGCTTCACCGCACAGGTCGCGGCCACAGGCCCGACCCTTCCCTACGACGGCCGCCCACTGGCCGACCTGCTCCCGGCCCTCGTCGACGAGGCGGTACGGCAGGCCACCTGGGAGTACGCGACCACCCTCCTCGCCCGCCTGGGCGCCTGCACCTCCTGCGGCGAAGACATCGGACGCGCCGCCTTCGCCCGAGCCGCCAGCCTGCTCGTCCGCATCCTCGACACCGCCCCACCCGGCGACCGCCACCTCGTCTGCAGCGTCACCGGACCGCCCGAAACCCTCACCGCCGCCCTTCACATCACCGACGACGGGGACTCCCTGGAACTGAACGAAACCGAAGCCCTCGAATTCACCACCATCGTGGCCCTCGGCCTGGCCACCGAGCGCCCCGGAGGACTCGTCATCCGCGTCAGCGCCCCGGACACACCCGACCGCGTCTACGGCTGGCGCATGCGCGCCCACGGACTCGAACCCCTCACCGCAGGAGAGGTCTTCGACGCCTATTGCACCGACGTCGAATCGGGAGACCTGATCTCCCCTGAATCCAACGTCGACTACTGCGCGCCGCCCGACCTCGGGGAGGAGCCCACCCCTGGGCACCAGCACTGAAACGACGGGAGGGGCGCCCCACCTCGGTAGAGCGCCCCTCCCGGGAAAACCGTCGCCGCGGGCCCGGCCCGGCCTATTCGCCCGACAGCACCGCCTGCGCGGCGCTGCGCGCATCCTCAGCGCTGTCCGTCGCCCGCGCCGCCGCAGCAGCCCGCTCGCACTGCGCGAGCGTGTACTTCGCCAGCGTCGCCCTGACATAGGGGATCGACGCGGCACCCATCGAGAGAGAGGTGACGCCCAGACCGGTCAGCACACATGCGAGCAGCGGGTCGGACGCGGCCTCGCCGCAGACCCCACAGCTCTTGCCCTCGGCCTTTGCCGCCTCGGCGGACAGCTCCACCAGGTCGAGCAGAGCGGGCTGCCACGGATCCTGCAGACGGGACACAGCGCCCACCTGACGGTCGGCGGCGAAGGTGTACTGAGCGAGGTCGTTCGTCCCCAGCGACAGGAACTCGACCTCCTGAAGGATCGAGCGGGCCCGCAGCGCGGCCGACGGGATCTCGACCATCGCACCGAACTTCGCGCGCAGCCCAGCCTCACGGCAGGCGTCCGCGAAGGCCCGGGCATCCGTACGGTCCGCCACCATCGGGGCCATGACCTCGAGGTAGACGGGCAGCCCCTCCGCGGCCTTGGCCAGCGCGGTCAGCTGGGTACGCAGGACCTCCGGGTGGTCGAGGAGCGTCCGCAGCCCCCGCACGCCGAGCGCCGGGTTCGGCTCGTCGGCCGGCGTGAGGAAGTCGAGCGGCTTGTCCGCGCCCGCGTCCAGCACCCGCACCACCACACGCCCCTCGGGGAACGCCTCAAGCACCTGCCGGTACGCAGCGACTTGCTTCTCCTCGGACGGCGCCTGCTTGCTGTCGTCCAGGAAGAGGAACTCGGTACGGAAAAGACCCACGCCCTCGGCACCGGCCTCGACGGCGGCCGCCACATCAGCGGGGCCACCGATGTTCGCGAGCAGCGGCACCTTGTGACCGTCCGCCGTGGCTCCGGGCCCGGTCGACGCCGCCAGCGCCGCCTTCCGCTCGGCGGCCGCGGTCTCGAGCTGAGCCTTCTTCTCGTCGCTCGGATCCACGAAGATCTCGCCCGTGCTGCCGTCGACCGCGATCATTGTGCCCTCGGCCAGCTCACCGGCCCCCGGCAGCGCCACCACGGCCGGCACACCGAGCGCCCGCGCCAGAATCGCGCTGTGGCTGGTCGGACCGCCCTCTTCCGTGACGAAGCCGAGCACCAGCGTCGGGTCCAGCAGCGCGGTGTCGGCCGGAGCGAGGTCACGGGCAACCAGGACGTAGGGCTCGTCGCTGTCGGGGACGCCCGGCATCGGCACCCCCAGCAGACGCGCGACGATGCGATTCCGCACGTCGTCCAGGTCGGCCACGCGACCAGCCAGGTACTCACCGGCCCCCGCCAGCAGCTCGCGGTAGGAGGCGAACGCGTCGTACACCCCGCGCTCCGCCGTGCTGCCGACGGCGATCCGCCGCTCCACATCGGCCATCAACTCGGGGTCCTGGGCCATCATGGCCTGCGCCTCGAGCACGGCCTGGGCTTCACCGCCGGCCAGGTTGCCGCGCGCCATCAGGTCAGCCGCCACCGCCTCCACGGCCTTGCGGGCGCGCCCCTGCTCACGCTCCGCCTCTTCCGCCGGGATCTGCTTCGCGGGCGGCTCGAGCACCGCCGTTCCCATGTGCCGAACCTCGCCGATGGCCACACCGTGGCTCACTCCGACGCCTCGCAGCGTTGTCTCCATCTCACCCGTCTCCGATAGAGCGGCGGGCCCCGCCGCCGCGGTGGTTGTCGTACTCGCCGTCATAGGACGGCACTGACATCACTTCCAGAGGAAGAGACTGTCGCCGGCCTTCACTTCGCCGTCGATGCGAAGATCGGAGAGGGCTTCGACCGTGGCCTCCAGGGCCACGACCGGGCAGATCGCGGACTTGCCGGCGGCCTCGACGGCAGCCGGGTTCCAGCGAACGACCCCCTGGCCGCGCGCGACGGTGTCGCCCTTGTTCACGAGCAACTCGAAACCCTCGCCGTTGAGCTGCACGGTGTCGATACCCAGGTGGGTGAGCACGCCGTGTCCGCTCTCGTCGACGACGACGAACGCGTGGGGGTGCATGGAGACGATGACGCCGTCCACGGGGGAGACGGCCTCGGAGGGCTCACGTACGGGGTCGATCGCTGTGCCCGGGCCGACCATGGCCCCGGAGAAGACGGGATCCGGCACGGCTGCCAGTCCGATGGCGCGTCCTGCGAGCGGGGACGTCACGGTGGTCATGGGAAGCCTCCCAGGGGTGGAGATCGATATGGCCGTCCCTGTAGGTACCGGGCGGCACACTGTTCAGCAGCGTATGTCACCTGAAGTGCCGGTTCCGCGAGAGCACCTCGAAGTGGTCTAGACCATACCCCAAATCGATTTGCACCCGCTCCGCGGCCGCGTGTACAGTCGTGCTCCTGCCTGGGGCTGAGCGATGCGACCTCGCATCCTGGCCGGGCAGCAACCAACTTGTCAGATCCTAACTTTGGATCACCTTCTGCATGCCCGCAGGAGAGTGGTCAGGGGGCCGGAAAAACACTGATAGAGTTTGGAACATCGAAGGGAAGCGCCCGGAGGAAAGCCCGAGAGGGTGAGTACAAAGGAAGCGACCGTTCCTTGAGAACTCAACAGCGTGCCAAAAGTCAACGCCAGATATGTTGATACCCCGTCCATCGGACAACCGATGGTCGAGGTTCCTTTGAAATAACACAGCGAGGACGCTGTGAACGGTCGGGCCTATTCCGCCTGACTGTTCCGCTCTCGTGGTGTTGCACCGGATTACCGGTACACATTCACGGAGAGTTTGATCCTGGCTCAGGACGAACGCTGGCGGCGTGCTTAACACATGCAAGTCGAACGATGAACCACTTCGGTGGGGATTAGTGGCGAACGGGTGAGTAACACGTGGGCAATCTGCCCTGCACTCTGGGACAAGCCCTGGAAACGGGGTCTAATACCGGATACTG